>NZ_BBOC01000001.1:0-164604 GCF_001485335.1 Type-D symbiont of Plautia stali
TATAACCAAAGCTCACCGAGAGGAAATCACATCCTTGCGCCTGCTGCTGAGCCGCTTCGACCAGTGCTTTACCGATACCCCGCTGCCGCTGCGCTGCCTGAACTGCAATGCGGCTGATACGCTGCGAACGCAAGGTTGCCGCCTCGGTAAAACCGGCATGCGCGGCCATCGACTGCGCCACCAGGTTGCCACGTGGCCGCCGCAATCCCGCCCAAACGGCTTCCGCGAGTTGCGGATCTAATCCTCCTTCCTCCACCAGCCATAAGGCACCCACAACACTATCGGATTGCCCTGCCAGCCAGAATTGCATGCCGGGCGCATCAAGCATGCGCCGTAGATCCAAGGGAGAGGTGCGATAGTGGGCGCTCGCCAGCAGACGATAACCCTCCTCAAGAGAACGGATGGCGTTTTGCGGCGTCGCGGGAAAAATGGTCGTTTCGCCATCGGCTGTGCGCTCTGCCGCATCCTCAAATAACAGCGCTTGGCTTAGCCATTGCTCAAGCGGATCACTTGCAGACCAACGTAACGGCTCATCGAGCTGAAAATAGCGTACCTGCGGCAATGTGGCGCAAAAGCGCAACATAAATCCACGCCCAGTGCCTTCATAGCCTTGCACCGTGGTGGTCAGCAGCACGCGTGGAAAACGCTGTACCAGTTGATGCAGCACGGGCGCCGGAATCGCAGCGGCTTCATCCACAATCAGCCACTGCGCCTGCGGCAGATCTTCTGCCGCCAGGATCGCATCCGGTGCCATAAAGTGAAAATGCTCCCCGGCAAATTCGGCCAATACTTGGGTCGAGACTTTGGCGGGCGCAGTCACTAAACAGTGTTGATGCTGCTGTGCCAGCATTCCGGCCAGAGCTGATTTGCCACGTCCGCGCGCAGCAGTAATCACCGCAACACCCGGCGGCATGGCTAACAACTGTTGCAGAATTTGCGCCTGTTGCTGTGGGGCCTGGCATTGCCAGTCGAGTAAGGTCAGGCTCGCGGGCTCGCGGATGGGCTGATGCTGACGCAGCACCATCACCTGCGGGTCCTGCAGGATCAGATGCTGAAGGTGACGTGTAAAATTTGGCGTGGCAATAGGCTCTGCCACATCCGCCCAGCGCAGGCTGTCTGCGTCAGGTTCGGCTGCCCAGGATTGCCACGGGGGGGTGAGCAGTAAGAGCCAACTGCTTGCCCGCAATGTCCCAGCCAGCGCGGCAAAGGCTTCGGCATGGAAACCTTCACGCGCATCAAAAATAGCGTGCAGGAATTCACGTCCCAGCAAGGTGCGCAACGCGGCGGGCGCCACGCGCTGCGCGACATCCTGGCTGTCACTGAGCGTTAACCAGTCACCGGATAATGCGGCGCGCCAGTCAGCCGTCTGCTGCATGGCCCATTCCGCTTCACCGGCAATCACACACAGACGTCTTATCCCCGCACGCTGCATGGCGGCGGTGATCGCAGGCAACCGCATCAGTTGTTAGCGAAGGTGTTGCAATCACCCGGATTGCCGCTATCAAATCCGCGTTTGAACCACGTATAGCGTTGCTGCGACGTACCGTGTGTGAAGCTGTCTGGCACCACGCGGCCCTGGCTTTTCTGCTGGAGGCGGTCATCCCCTATCGCTTCAGCCGCATTGAGCGCTTTCTGCAGATCCCCCACTTCCAGCATATTTTGCTGTTGTACGTAGTGGCCCCACACGCCAGCAAAACAGTCGGCCTGTAGCTCCATTTTCACCGACAGCTGGTTGGCCTGTACCTGGCTGGCACCCTGCTGCAGCTGACGAACTTTGGCTTCAATGCCGAGCAATTTCTGGATGTGATGGCCCACTTCATGCGCGATCACATAGCCTTGGGCAAAATCACCGCCGGCCCCGAGTTTGGTTTTCATGTCATCGTAGAATGAGAGATCGATGTAGACGGTTTGATCTGCCGGGCAGTAAAACGGCCCCATCGCGGACTGACCGGTACCGCAATTTGTGGAGGTGTAGTTACGGTACATCACCAGCTTTGGCGGCACGTACTGTTTGCCCATTTTCTGGAACAGCGTGCTCCAGGTATCTTCCGTGGTGGCCAGCATCACCTTGGTGAATTTGGCATCTTCATTATCCTGTGCTGAATTCACCGGACGCTGTTGTTGCTGTTGCGAGACGGGTGCGCCCCCTTCCAGCAGTGCCGTGAGGTCATAACCATAATAACCGGCCACGGCCACCACAATTAACAGGATGATACCGCCCTTGCCGCGCGGGATGCGAATTTGCCGCCCGCCGCCGCCGCCCAATCCGGGTGAATCATTGCGGCGATCTTCTACATTGTCGCTCTCACGACGACCTTGCCAGCGCATGGCCTGCTCCTGTTTAAGAGGTTTTGCATGATTTTAGTTTGCGGCATAGCTAATCACCAGCGTTGCGGAGCGGAAGCGTGTAGCGGCGCAATTCATTGCGCATATTTTAGGTGGGAAAACAACGGGAATGCACCAAATGGCGCAACAGCAGAAAGGAGCACCGGCTGAAACGCGCGATAAATCGCGCCGCTACGAACCGGTGCAGGCTGGCATTAATCCAGCTTCACACCCAGACGATGTGCCACTTCTTCATACGCTTCAATCAGGCCACCGAGGCTCTGACGGAAACGGTCTTTATCCATTTTGTCCATGGTCTCTTTGTCCCACAGACGTGCGCCGTCTGGCGAGAACTCATCGCCCAGCGTCACTTCGCCGTTGAATAAACCGAACTCCAGTTTGAAATCGACGAGGATTAAGCCCGCGTCATCAAACAGTTTGCTCAGCACGTCATTGGCTTTAAAGGTCAGTTCCTGCATGCGGGCCAGATTGGCTTTGCTTACCCAGCCAAATGTCTCGCAATAAGATTCGTTAACCATCGGGTCGTGTTTGGCGTCATCTTTCAGGAAGAGATCAAACAGCGGTGGATTGAGCAGCATGCCCTCTTCCACGCCCAGACGTTTTACCAGCGATCCTGCCGCGCGGTTACGAACCACGCACTCTACCGGCACCATCTCCAGCTTTTTCACCAGCGCTTCGTTATCCGACAGCAGCGCTTCCATCTGGGTCGGGATGCCCGCTTCCTGCAATTTGGTCATGATGAAATGGTTGAACTTGTTGTTCACCATCCCTTTACGATCAAACTGCTCGATTCGTGCACCGTCTCCTGCTGACGTATCGTTGCGGAATTCGAGTACCAGCAGATCCGGATTATCGGTGCTGTATACGGTTTTCGCTTTACCGCGATACAACTCAGCTCGCTTTTGCATCTTGTTAACTCCAAACATGAAAGAACCCGTTCAGCGGTGTTTCACCGCGCGATGACTGCCTGACGCAATCGTTTACTTCGCCGGGCGCTATTATACACAAAATAATTCGAGATACAGGAAGGCGGCAAACGAGCGAGTCACGATGAGCTGACTCAAGTCAGTGATTCGGGTGAACGAGAGCAGCCAACGCATCTGTAGCTTGAAGTATTTGTATCTATGCCAAATCCAAACAAAAGGGCCGGAAATCTCCGGCCCTTTGGCAATTTATTTGTTCAGTGCACCTTGGAACACGGCCACCAACGCATCATTCTGCGACTGAGTGAGCACATGGCCCTTAGGATCGATGAACTGCAGACTGCTGCGGTTATCCAAATCACCCACCTGCAATTTGTAATCGCCGTTTGGCAGTTCTGGATCTTTCGCACCAATCGCATCAAACGCGCTGCTGCCCGGCTGCTTGTACGTCACTTTCAGACTACCCTGTGAACGGTTGTCATCAGTCACTTCCATGCCCATACGTTTCAGTGCCGCTGGCAGACGCTGCCAGGTCACGTTAAACGGTGAACGCAGCACCAACATTGGCAGACCGGTATCATCCGCGCCGCTCTGAACATCAATCTGTCCGGTCGCGCGGCCCGCAGCGGCATCTGCGCTGGCGGTATCGATTTTATCCAGACCGGTACTGATGTCGTTCAGCATCTGAGCAGTGTAGCGCTGAACCTGCGCTGGTGATGTCACCGCCTGGCCATTCTGCTGCAGCTCCAGCAGACGAACGGTCAGCACCTGCTGATAGCTCTGGTTCTGTACGCTGATCTGATAGCGTCCGCGATATTGGTTGTCTTCGTCAGCACGGTTCCACTGCACCCAATCGGTCGTCAGCTGCTGCTCAGCATCATTACGCTGTGCGATCGGGAACTTGTAGGACTGGATCACATTCACCACCTGTGACCAGATAGAGCCACGGCTGCTCTCTACCGCCAGCACACCGGTATTGCCAGTGAACTGTGCACGCGTGCCGTTCAGCAATGCCAGCGGTTGGGCTGGAGGACGAATATCCAGTGCTTTACCCACTGCGCCTTTGGCAACGGTGTGCGGCACATCATAATCACCATTCTGCAGCGGCAGAATCATGCCCGCTGGGGCTTTTAAATCATGCAGTTCAGGCGCCTGCAGGTAAGATTCATCACCGCTGACCTGGCGCTTATAACGCTGATCGCTGGAACAAGCTGTTAGCAGCATCAGGGTGGACAAACCCACCACGGTTGCCAGCGTCGAGCGCTTAACTGAATAACTCATTGATTCTCCCTAATTTATCGCAGACCCGCTTTAATCAGCGCTTGGGCCGTTTTCGCCTGACCCGCTTCGGTCAGTGGCGTCATTGGCAAGCGCAGCGTGTCATCTGCGATTAATCCTAGCTGTTTCGCTGCCCATTTGACTGGGATTGGATTCGGTTCACAGAAAAGCGTCTGGTGCAGATGCATGAGACGCTGATTCAGGCGGCGCGCTTCGGCGAATTTCCCCTGTTGCGCTAAGGCACAGAGTTCAACCATTTCACGAGCTGCAATATTAGCCGTGACCGAAATGACGCCTTTGCCGCCCAGTTGCATTGAGTCCAGTGCCGTGGCGTCATCGCCGCTCACAATAACGAACTCATCATTAACCAGCTCTTGGATCTGAGAAATACGCGATAAGTTCCCGGTGGCCTCTTTGATTCCGATAATATTTTTAATTTCGGCCAGACGAGCAACGGTTTCAGGCAGCATATCGCAGCCGGTACGCGAAGGGACGTTATACAGCATCTGTGGCAGGTCGGTGCTTTCCGCAATCGCTTTGAAGTGTTGGAACAGACCTTCCTGAGTTGGGCGATTGTAGTAAGGCGTTACGGTCAGACAACCCACGACACCGGTGCCTGTGAAGCGCTTAGTGAGGGAGATACCTTCCGCAGTGGCGTTTGCACCAGTACCCGCGATGACCGGAATGCGACCATCTGCCAATTCCAGAGTTTGCATGACCACATCACCATGCTCGTCATGGCTAAGGGTGGCAGACTCGCCGGTGGTACCAACAGATACAATTGCCGCGGTACCGCTGGCAACATGATAATCAATCAGTTTTTTCAAACTCTCGCGGCAGACATTGCCTTTTTCATTCATTGGCGTAATGAGCGCAACAATACTTCCGGTGAACATGGGCTATCCCCTCGACAAACAAGTGCCTCATGTTACGTTTTACCTCGAAAGAAAAGCAAGTGAGCCAAGCCATTCCCGCGCTTGTCAGCAGTTTTTTTTATGTTTACCTTATGGTTATTAGCGAACGTACAGGAAATGTCATTTTGTCGCAGTCACAGCCTCACCATTTGGTGATTACCGCCTTGGGCGTCGATCGTCCGGGAATCGTCAATACCATCACCCGCCACGTCAGCAGCTGCGGTTGTAATATCGAAGACAGCCGTCTGGCCATGCTCGGTGATGAGTTCACCTTTATCATGCTGCTTTCTGGTAGCTGGAACGCGATTACCCTGATTGAATCAACGCTGCCAATGAAAGGTGCCGAGCTGGAACTGCTGATCGTGATGAAGCGAACCAACGCGCGTGTCACCCCGCCCATGCCCGCCACCGTGTGGGTGCAGGTAGAAGTGCCAGATTCGCCCCACATCATCGAGCGCTTCACCGATCTGTTCGACAAACATCAAATGAACATCGCTGAACTGGTTTCTCGTATCCAGCCCGCCCAGGAAGGTATTCCACCGACGCTCTACGTGCAGATGACCGCACACAGTCCGGATAACCATGCCAGCGCACCGTTTGAGCAAGCCTTCAACAAACTGTGTGAAGAACTGCATGCACAAGGCTCAATTCGTCTTTATAGTGTCACCGACGATGCCAGTAGCACCGCATAATCTTAATCCGGGTTATTTCTCCACACACTCTGCCGTCGTGGCATACCGTGTAGTGAAATAACCCAGAGGGTGTAAAACCCACAGCATGAAAAAAATGGAGAGTTGTGATGAATCCACTGAAAGCCGGTGATACCGCACCGAAATTTAGCTTGCCCGATCAGGACGGCGAACAAGTAAATTTGGCCGACTTCCAGGGACAGCGCGTTCTGGTCTACTTCTATCCGAAAGCCATGACGCCGGGTTGCACCGTACAGGCCTGTGGTCTGCGCGACAACATGGATCAGTTGAAAACCGTGGGTGTGGAAGTGCTGGGCATCAGCACTGACAAACCTGAAAAACTGTCACGCTTTGCTGAGAAAGAAGTGCTGAATTTCACACTGCTATCCGATGAAGATCATCAAGTGTGTGAGCAGTTTGGCGTTTGGGGTGAAAAAACCTTTATGGGTAAAACCTATGACGGCATTCACCGCATCAGCTTCCTGATTGATGGCAACGGCAAGGTAGAGAAAGTCTTCGACGATTTCAAAACGTCAAACCACCACGACATCGTGTTGGATTATTTGAAGTCCGCCTGATAGCAAACGGGTGCACACTGTGCACCCGTTTCTTTTAAGCCTGATGCTGCTCCAGCGAGGTTTCCGGCCAGGCGCGCACCACGGCTTTAATCAGGGTGGCTAGCGGAATGGCAAAGAACACCCCCCAAAAGCCCCACATCCCGCCGAAAATCACCACCGAGAGAATAATCACCAGAGGGTGAAGATTGACGGCCTCCGAGAACAGAACCGGCACCAGCACATTGCCGTCCAGCGCTTGCACCACCAGATAGACGATAAACATCGTCCAGAAATCGCTGCCTAAGCCCCACTGGAACAGGCCCACGCCGATCACCGGGATAGTCACCACCATGGCACCGATGTAGGGAATCAGCACTGAAATCCCTACCAGCACCGCCAGCAACAGCGCGTAATTGAGGCCGAGCACCAGGAAAGCAATCCAGGTGACAAATCCGACCGCCACCATCTCCAGCACTTTGCCGCGAATATAGTTGGTGATCTGCTGATTCATCTCCTGCCACACCACGCCGGCTAAGCCCCGATTGCGCGGCAAGACACGGCGCACAGCATTGAGCATCTGCTCTTTATCTTTGAGCAGGAAAAACACCATCAGCGGCACCAGCACCAGATAGATCATCAGCGTCATCAACCCCACCAGCGAGGCCAGCGAGTACTTCACTAATGATTCACCCAGTCCCGTCAGGCGGCTGCGGAGGTTCTCGACGATGATGTCGATGATGCCTGCATCCACCAGGGCCGGGAAACGCTTTGGCAGACCTGCGGCATAGACGTAGAGCTTATTCAGCATATTGGGCAGGTCACGCAGCAAGTTAATGCCTTGCTGCCAGGCCACCGGGGCGACGATAAGGACCATCACCAACAGAATACCGGCGAACACAATCAACACGGCGCTGGTTGCAAAAGTACGACTGCATCCAAGACGTTGCAAACGTACCGTTGGCCATTCCAGTAAGTAAGCCAGGACCAGTGCCACCAGCAATGGAGCCAGCAAGCCACTGAAGAAGAACAGGATACAGAACGCCATCAGCAGAATAACCAGCAGACCAATCGCCTGCGGGTCGCTAAAACGACGTTTATACCATTGATAAAGCAGAGCCAGCATTTCACTTCCTTGGTGCCAAAAACAAGTCGACGATTGTACAGAAATACCTGGTGCGCATAAATGCGCACCCTACAACGTCGGGTTGACCGAGAGGCAAGCCGCGCAGATCAATGTTGGGTTGCAAGTTATGGCGACCAGGTGAAACCGAATACCCACGCAAACCGCATAGGCCATTGTAGGGGCGCCATTGATGGCGACCAGGTAAATCAGTGCGTTATGCTGCTCACCAGCGCATCCTGACCGGCAATCATCACGCAGTTACGTCCGGCATGTTTCGCCTGATACAGAGCTGCATCGGCCTGTTTCAGGCTCTGCTCGTGGCTACCGTTTTCAACGTCCCAGTGAGCGATGCCGACAGAGAGCGTGATGTGGCCAACATGGTCAATCCAGTTCTCGGCAATACTGGTGCGCACTCGCTCAGCGATCATGCGGGCTTCTTCAGTCGATGTGGCAGGCAGCAGCATCAAAAACTCTTCGCCACCGTTACGACACACCACGTCAGTTTGCCGTGCGCTGTGGCGCAGTGTCCGCGCCACCTGTTTAATCACTTCATCACCGACATCGTGACCAAAGTTATCGTTAACGCGTTTGAAGTGGTCGATATCCAATGCCAGCACCGCATAGGGTTGACGCATGGTATCGAAATAGTCGAGCACCGCGCTGAGTCCACGGCGGTTCAGCAGGCTGGTCATCGGGTCGGTTTGTACTTCCGACTTCAGACGCCCAATTTTATCCTGCACTAAGCCGATGCCGGTCAGCAGCGCACGTTTGACCTGAGCTGCCTCGAAATACCATGCACGAATACCGCCGATTTCACTGGACACACCTTGGGTATCCATCTGGCTGGCCTTTCGTGCCAGTTGCCACAGCGGCAGCGCAATCAGGCGGGCAAAAATCACGGCCATCAGCAAGGTCAGCAGTGCAAACGGCACCGAGTTTTTCAGCACTTTCAGCAGCAGCCCAGAAAGCGGTTGCAGCGTGACATCGGTTGGCTTGAGTGCCACCACCATCCAGCCCGTGGTCGGCACAATGGCATAACCCGCCAGCTTAGGCGTGCCATCTTCGGTTAATTGCACTTCGCCATTGGTGCTCTCTTTACGTTCGCGTTCGCTGACGATCTCCGGCACGGTTTTACCAATCAGTTGGCTGTTCTGGTGATAAAGCACCTGATTGTTGCGGTCCAGGACATACACATGCGTGCCATCGCGATAGAACTGCTCGCCGAGTAATGCGTTGAGGATACTTTTCTTCTTCAGATAGATGGTGCCGCCCACATAGCCCAGGTAGCGCCCTTCATTGCTCCAGATAGGCCAGGAAACAAACACAATCAGGTTGTTGGCTGCCGAAACCGTGGGTTTACTGACCATGGGCTGACGCTGCGCCAGCGCCTCACGCGAGGCCTGGCTGGTGAGCTGCATGCCTTTCAGCATCAGAGACTCAGGGGAAATCGCTTTCACGATACCGTCCGTCCCCACCACCGCGACCGAGTTAAAACTGTTGGTCTGCTCACGTAACCGATTCACTTCCTGCTGTGCCAGCGCCGTATTGTCAAAGTCTTTACCCAGCTGTGTCGCACTGTAGTGCAGTTGAGACTGCGCCAACTGAAAGAAGACTTCAGTGGTGGCGGCCAGCTTAGTGGCGTAAGCGCGGTTGGCTTCGAGGGTGCTTTCGATCAGGACCATGCGCTGCACACGCCAGGTGGCGTACAGCGTATTGGCGAGAGTGATGACGATACTGGTGATCGCCAGCAACGCGATCAGCGTTCGCAGGTCGGTTTTCGGCCGGATGCGCGTTAGCATGACGCAGCCGCCCTGGTGAATAGGTTCATAATTCGCGTGCCTGACAATATAGTTATAGTTGGACTAGCTACCCCTGGTGAGGGAACCGCCAATTGTACACCTGTAAACCAAATTGAGCACGAACCATCCTGTCAGACACGCGTAATTATTCAGCAAACATCGGTGCTAATCGATCAACCCATTGGCGTCATAAAATGGCCAGGGACCAGGATAATCGCCAATCGCACACTGATGGGTGGTCATGCCCTGTTGCGGGTGCCAGCGATGCAGCAGGAATCCCGGCGGTTCCAGCACAAAGTTGGCCGGTCCATTTTCAGATAAATCAAAGGCCACCTGATGCGATACGCCAGGCGCAACACAGGCTAATGTGCCGGCGAAGCGCGCCTGCACCGAGCGATGCAGATGGCCGCTCAGGACACGTTCAACTTGTGGATGGCGGGCAATGATGTTTGCCAGTGCCTCAGGATTACGCAGCGGCTGCTTGTCCATATGGCCAATGCCAGAAACCAAAGGGGGATGATGCAGCATCACCAGTGTCGGTAGCTGAGGTTCGCGCGATAGCTGCTCGTCCAGCCAATCCAGCTGCGCCTCGTCCACATAACCCCAGGGCTGCTGCGGCACGCTGGAATCCAGCGCCAGCAGCTGCACGCCTTTCACCCGCGCCTGCCAGTTCAGCGTTTCACCGTGCTGCAAGTAGTGGTGATCCGGGAACGCGGCACGTAACTGCTGCCGATCGTCGTGGTTGCCAGGCATGAGCATAAAGGGCAGCTGCAGCCGACGCAGTGCCGTGCGCAGCGTTTGGTACTCTTCGGCGGTGCCAAAATCCACTAAGTCGCCGGTAATCACCACTTTATCCGGGCGCGGTGTCAGACGATTTAACGTCTCAATCACCCGCAGCAATGCCGCCTGGGTATCGACTTTTTTATACGACAGGCGACCGTTCGCCTTGATGTGTAAGTCACTAATTTGCGCAATCAGCGTCAATGCTTCAGACACGAATCTCTTCCTCAGGATGCAGAAAATTGGAGTGCGGCGTCCTGCGCCAGCGTCCAGCTCACCGGTTGTCCGGCATGCCAGGCTTCACGTGCATGACGATCAACCTGAATGGGGGTTGCCAGCCCGATATCGATCATTAGCCGCTGCGATGCACCTAAAAAGGTGCTGGCCAGAATAAAGCCCTGGCGCGCATAGCGGTTGTCATCGGCCAACAGCACATCCTCCGGGCGACAGAAGCGTTGCGGGTTGCCACGGGTATCGACATCCACGCAGTTAATCGCGCCCACAAAGTCGGCGACAAATTTCGACGCGGGATGCTGATAAATGTTCTGCGGCGTGTCGATCTGCACCAGCCGGCCGTGCTCCATCACCGCGATGCGGTCGCCGAGCGCCATCGCCTCTTGCTGATCGTGGGTAACGTAAACCGCAGTAATCGCCAGCTTTTTGAGCAACGAGCCAATTTCAAGGCGCAGCCGGTCGCGCAGGCGCGCATCCAGCGCCGCCAGCGGCTCATCAAACAGTAAGACTTTCGGGCGTGCCGCCAGTGCACGAGCTAAAGCGACACGCTGTTTTTGCCCACCGGAAAGCTTGTCGATACTGCGTTGTGACAAGGCACTGAGATCCACCAATTCCAGCATCTCCTGCACGCGCGCTTCACGCTCGGCACGTGGCACCCCCTGCACTTTCAGGCCGTACGCCACGTTCTCCGCCACGTTGAGATTGGGAAACAGCGCGTAGTTTTGGAACACCATGCCGACATTGCGTTTCTCAATCGGCAGTGCGGTGACGTTGCGATCATCGAACCACACTTCCCCGCCTTCATCACTGCGTTCAAGCCCGCTAATGATGCGCAGTGTGGTGGTTTTGCCACAGCCAGAAGGCCCGAGCAGCACTAAGGTTTCACCGGGATTGACGGTTAAATCAAGCGGATGCAAGGCCAGTTGATGATTGAATTGACGTGAGCAGTTGCGCAGCTTCACGGTTACGGCCGCAGGATTCATGCCGCCTCCTTGTTTTGGCGCGAAACCGCGCGGTTAAGCCAGTGATTGACCGCATTGAGCATCAGCAACAGCGGCAGAATCATCAGAATAAAAATCAGGGTGTAAGCGGAGCCCACTTCCAGTCGCATCGAGGCATAGCTGTCAGCAAGGCCGACCGGCAAGGTTTTGGTCAGTGGCGTGTGCAGCATCCAGGTGATGTTGAATTCACCCACTGACAAGGTAATCACCATAAAAGCCCCCGCCAAAATGCCGTTGCGGCAGTTGGGTACCACTACGGTAAAGAAGCGCTGCCAGAGACTGGCCCCCAGACTGGCGGATGCCTCTTCAAGGCGCGGCATATCCACCGCCTGCATCACTGCCAGCACCGGGCGCATCATAAAGGGCAGCGTGAACAGCACGTGCCCAATCAAAATGAAGACCCAGCTATCACGCAGCGTAGAGAACTGACCGTAAAGCAGAATGATACTGAGCGCGGTGGCCAATCCCGGCAGGGCGACCGGCAACATCAGGCACTCTTCAATACGTGCCGCCCAGCGTCCGGGCGCTTTCAGCAAGCCCCACGCGGCAGGTACGCCAATCACCAACGTCACTAACAGGCAGAACAGCGCGATCAGCAGTGACAGCCAAAAGGTGTCGGCATACATTTCCCATACCTGTTCCACCCATTTCAGGGTCAAGCCGCTGCGCAGGCCGATAAAGTAGTTGTTCGTCACGCCCGCCAGCATCGACAACACCACGGGCACAATCATGAACAGCGCTGTCAGCGTGGTGACCAGCAGTTGCAGGCTAAACAATCCGCGACGATTCATACCGCCCCCTTGTGTGCCAACCGGCGTGCGAACATCAGCGCCAGCCACGCCACCGCTCCCATCACCACCGACAGCGCCGCCGCCGTGGCAAAGTTGGCGTAGTTAGTAAATTCGCCGTAAATCGTTAGCGGCAATACCGCCAAATTGGTGCCGAGGGTAAACGCGGTGCCAAAGGCCCCCATACTGGTGGCGAAGCAGAGCGCCCCGGTTGAGAGCAACGCCGGTTGCAGGCCGGGCACAATCACATCCCAGGTGATACGCCACTGGCTGGCACCGAGCGAACGTGCCGCCTCTTCCAGCGAACGATCCAGCTTTTCACTGGCGGCAACCAGGGTGACGATGGCGCGTGGCAGTGAGAAATAGAGATAACCGATAAACAAACCGGTGAGCGAGTAGGCCAGGGTCCAGCGCTCGTGCACCAGGCTCATGCTGATTTGTGCCAGCAAGCCCTGACGCCCCGCCAGCATCACCACCAGAAAACCCACCACCACGCCGGGAAAAGCCAGTGGGAAAGTCAGCAGCGCGAGTAAGGTGCCGCGTCCAGCAAAGCGCTGACGCGCAAGAAAACAGCCGACGATGGCGGCAATCGCCAGCGTTACCAGTGTGACCAGCAGTGACAGCACCACCGTATTCAGCAGGCTGAATAGATAATTTGGCTGGCTCACCACCGTCCAGTAACCACTATTACCGCTGCTACGATCGTTCTGCATGCCCATTTGCAACAGGCGCGCAAACGGCAGCAGCCAGAAGGCGCAGAATAACAGTAACGCGGGCAGCGTCAGCCATAACCAGCGGCTACCCGGCAAAGCACGAGCCTGGCGGCGTGAAACCGCCAGGTTGTCGGAGATCGACATAATCAGTGAATCTCGCTCAGGTACTTAGCAGAGAAGGCTTTCTGCGCATCGGCCATCTGCTGATAATCGACGGTTTGAGCACGCGCATAATCGCTATCCGGCAGGAAGAACTTCTTCGCTTCAGGTGACATGGCAGAAGTGCGCACCGGGCGCAGGAAGGCGTTGGCCCAAATGGCCTGGCCTTTGTCAGACAGCACATAGTCGATCACTTTTTTACCGTTGGCTTCATGCGGCGCATTCTTCACCAGGCTGATCACGTAAGGCACGGTGACGGTGCCCTCTTTCGGGATCACAAAGGCCACGTTGGCATGGTCCTTATACTTGGCGCGATAGGCGTTGAAATCGTAGTCGAGCAGAATCGGGATTTCGCCGGAGATCAGACGCGCATAGGCAGTCTGTTTCGGTACGATCGGCTGGTTAGCTTGCAGTTTCTTGAACCAGTTCAGCGCAGGGGTGAAATCCTGCATGTTACCGCCTTTCGCCTGGTTAACGGCCACCGCTGCCACGTAACCAACAAAGGCACTGGCAGGATCGAGGTAACCGATCATCCCTTTGTATTCGGGCTTCAGCAGGTCATCCCAGGACTGCGGCACAGGCGCGCCATTCAGCGCATCCACGTTCACCATAAAGCCCATGGTGCCTGAGTGCAGCGCGACCCATTTACCGTTGGGATCTTTCATTCCGGCTGGGATCTCATCCCAGTGTTGGGGTTTATAGCCGGTGATGACGCCGGCGCTGTCCGCCTGGATGCCGAAACTGACGCCGTAATACACCACATCTGCCACCGGATTGCCTTTCTCCGCCACCATTTGCGCCAGCGCCTGGCCGGAGTTTTTGTTGTCTTGTGGCACGGTGATGCCGGTGTCTTTGGCAATGGCTTTAAGCTGTGTGCCCCAGTCAGCCCACTCGGGCGGGCAGTTGTAACAGATCGCCGTTTCAGCGGCCTGCGTCATCATGCTGAACAGCGAACCGGCGGTCAGCACGATCGCGCCTGTCAAAATTTTCACTTTTTTATTAAAGGTCATGGTGGTTCCCTGGTGTGGTTAAAGTGGTGGCAGGTGCAGCAATGCTTTCGCCAACCCGCAACCGATGTGCCAGTACGCGGGTGCCGCGGCTGGCCTGTTGTAACAGCATGTCTATCGCACAGGCACCGAGCATGTCGGCTGGCTGAGTGACGCTGGCCAGTGACGGCGCAATCTGCTCGCCAATATCGATGCCATCGAAGCCCATCACCGAAAGCTGCTGCGGGACGCGCAAACCTGCACGTGCCGCCGCCCCAATCAGGCTGATGGCGAGCAAATCGTTAGTACAAATCACCGCAGTCAGCGGTGCAGCGCCCTGCAACTGCGGTTGCAGCAGCGCAAAATCAGAGTGGGTGTGGCTGGTCATTTCAATCACGGGCAGCGCATGCAGCCCGGCACGGTGCATCGCATCGCAGTAGCCTTGATAGCGCAAGCGCGCACGGTCTGATTGCAGCATCGGCCCCGCGACCATGCCGATATGACGATGGCCGAGCGCCAGCAGATGCTGTGTGGCCTCCTCCATCGCCTGGCGGTTGTCGACGCAAATGGCTGGCCAGTGACTTTGCTGCGGCACGTTATGCGCCAGCACAAACGGCATGCTGGCTTCGTGCAGCGTATGCAACACGGCGCTGTTATCGGCGTCCGCCACGGTCAGCACTAAACCGGCCACACGCTGACGCAGCATATGTTCAACAATCGCCGCCTCGCGTTCGGGCTGATAATCACTGGTGGCGACCAGCAAACCGTAACCGGCGGCGCGCGCCTGACGCTCCATCGCCTGCAACTGGCGGGAAAAAATCGGGTTCAGCAGTGACGGCAGCAGCACACCCAGTGTGGTGGAGCTTTGCGTGCGCAACTGACGGGCAATGTGATTGGGGCGAAAACCGAGTTGCTCTGATGCCGCCAGCACTTTTTCCAGCGTGTCTGGTCGCAGCAGATGAGGATCAGAGAATGCGCGCGCAGCAGTAGCGCGGGATACGCCAGCCAGCTTTGCCACACTGATTAAATCGGACATGTTCGCCTCGTGAATTGCCAATGAGATCGATCTCATTGGCGCTTAAATTAGCGGCGAACTGTGACAACAACATCGCGGGGAGATGACGGAAAGATGACAGCAGCGCAAACTGCTGTCAGGAGAGAATTACAACATCAGGAAGGCATACCCTTCGTTTTGCAGAGAGGCCACGGTGGTGCCGCTGGAGAGCGTGTGCGTGACTCGGGTGTCTATCCACTCGCGTTGCAACTGGTGGAACGCCACCGACTGATCGCAAATGGTGACTTTCACCCCCGCCTGCTTCAGCTCATCGATCAACTTCAGATTCGGGTTATCCGTGCCGTAGGCTTTGCGGAACTGCTCGTTATTCAGTGCCGCAGGAACGGCATCACTGTTGATCGACACCACAAAGTTCAATTGATTGAGCGGCACACCGGCTGCGTAGTAGAGGTTGGTCACCCGCGCCACGCGCTCCAGTCCAAGATTGGGCTGGCGTACATCGCCTTCGGTGCGATTGATTTGGAATACAATCTTGTTGCTCAGGCCCGGTGTGTTAGCAGGGTTGTAATCTGGCGTGTTCACAAAATGAATTTTGCCATAGCCTGCAATAGCCGGTGTGCTCCAGAAATCAGCCGGTTCGGACTTATTGTCAGCGAATTTGCTGCTGACCTTATCCACCAGCTCTGGAAGCTGTAACACATTACCGCCCACGAAGCCTGCCAGTGCAGCGATAACAATATAGGACGCTGGACGCATTTCACTTCTCCTCGATAAAAGACTGGAAGCCCAATTACATTTGCAGGAAGGCATAGCCCTGATTTTCCAGCGTCGACACGGTGGTCGGGCTGGACAATGCATGAATGACCGATTGATCGATCCACTCTTTCGGGAAGTGGTGGAATGCCACCGACTGATCGCACACTGACACTTTCACCCCCAGCTTATTCATCTCACTGATCAACGCCAGATTCGGGTTATCGACTTTGTAAAATTGCTGGAAGTGGGCATTGTCCAGCATGGCGGGCGTTGCATCCCCCGTTACGGACACCACAAAGTGCAACTGGTCGGCGGGAACGCCTGAAGCGATATAGAGATTCACTACGCGCGCAACGCGCTCTAACCCCAGATTGGGACGCTTCATATCCCCTTCGCTTTTGGTGATTTGAAACACCACTTTATTGCTTAACCCCACCACCGGTTTAAACGCGGCATCGGGTTCGTAATGGATCTTGCCGTATCCCTCAACGGCTGGGGTGCTCCAAAAACCGTCTGGATCGGTCGGCTCGGCAGAAAAATGGCTGGCCACACGCTGATAAATATCATCACTTTTTGTCACGGTGGCACCGACAACCCCACCCACAATCGCTATCAAGGCGTACGAAACAACAGAACGCATAGAAACTCTCCGGCATGCACTGCGCGTCACTTCACAGTCCGTTTGAACAAAGTACGTTATCTATACCACAGCGTGAGCATGGCAAAAGGCCTGCACTTTCGGGCTGTCCGGGGAATTGGTTGCGGGAAAAATAATGAGTCAGGCTAATTGAATAAGGCTGTTGATTGAGGTTGAATCGCTGCTTAAGAAATAAATGGCTGCTTTATTATTTAATTTGCAAGCGTTGAGTCAGTTATCGAATATCAAAAAACAGACCACACTTAACTAAAATTTTCGCCAGATGTTAAAACAACACAATTAAAATCACTGATGGATAAAACAGGCCAGTATCGAAGATGACCGCCTGTTTTTCAGAGTAAACCTGGAAAAGTTCATGCCAAATTCAATTATTTTGAGCAACTTTACGTAACTTTAACCTTTATTTTGAATATTCGTTTATGCAGTCGCTGAAAACTATTCAATTTTTTGCTGTAATTTCTGGCTGTCGGGTTATTGATTTCACCTTGCGTGCCATCCCGCACTGGCTAAGATAGAACCGCTGCGTCAAAGGAACGCATACGCAGAACATTTGAACGACTTACCTGTCCAACTTCAGGTGACTTTTACAGGATCAAGGCATGTTTAACCGGTTGAAGAAATCAGTGCTGGCGGCCCTTATTCCTACGCTGCTGCTGACACCTGCGCTCTCGGTTCGCGCTGATGTGAGTGATAACCTGCCCGATATGGGCACTACCGCAGGTTCGACGCTGTCGATAAATCAGGAACTGCAAATTGGCGATTTCTACGTGCGCCAACTGCGTGCCAGTGCGCCACTGATTAACGATCCGCTGTTGAATCAATATATTAATGAACTCGGACAGCGTTTAGTTGCTCATGCTAACTCCGTCCGCACGCCATTCCACTTCTTCCTCATTCAGAACGATGAACTGAACGCCTTTGCCTTTTTTGGCGGCAATGTGGTGCTACATTCCTCGCTGTTCCGCTATACCGACAATGAAAGCCAGCTGGCATCGGTAATGGCGCACGAAATTTCCCACGTCACCCAACGCCATCTGGCCCGCGCGATGGAAGAACAGAAGCGCAATGCGCCGTTGACGTGGGTGGGTGCGCTGGGTTCCATCCTGCTGGCGATCGCCAGCCCACAAGCCGGGATGGCGGCACTGACCGGTACACTGGCCGGTACCCAACAGGGGATGATCAGCTTTACCCAATCCAACGAGCAGGAAGCGGACCGCATCGGCATTCAGGTCTTACAACGTGCTGGCTTTGATCCGCAAGCAATGCCCGCCTTCTTGCAAAAACTGGCCGATCAAAGCCGCTTCTCGTCCAAGCCGCCGGAAATTTTACTGACGCACCCGTTACCCGACAGTCGTCTGGCGGATGCGCGCAACCGCGCTAACCAGATGCGCCCGGTGGTGGTGCAGTCATCCGAAGGCTTCTATATGGCAAAAGTCCGTGCACTTGGCATGTACGCCACGGGACGTAACCAGCTCACCGACGATCTGCTTAATGAGTACGCCAAAGGCAACTCACGTGAACAGATGGCCTCGCAATACGGCAAAGCCGTCCAGTTTTTACAGGCGAAAAGCTTCGACAGCGCGAAGAAGATCATCGCCCCGATGCTGGCAAAACAGCCGGATAACATCTGGTTTTTGGATATCATGACGGATATTGATATTGGTCTGAACCAACCGCAGCAAGCGATCAGCATGTTGACCAGCGCCAAAGGCAGCAACACCAATCCGGTACTGCAACTCAACCTCGCCAATGCGTATGTCGAGGCGAAGCAACCGGCCAACGCCAGCCGTATTTTGAACCGCTATACCTTCGCGCACCCGGACGACGTCAACGCCTGGGACTTGCTGGCACAAGCTTCGGCGGCTCAGGGGCTGCGTGATGAAGAACTCTCCGCTCGCGCTGAAGGTCTGGCACTGAATGGTCAGCTCGACCAGGCGATTACCACCTTAAGCAGCGCCAGTGCGCAGGTGCCACTCGGCAGCCTGAAACAGGCACGTTACGATGCGCGTATTGATCAGTTCCGCGAACTGCAAAAACGCTTCCGTCAGTATCAGAAAGGGTAATGTCGTGTGCGCATTAATGCGCACCTGAAAAAGGATATTTAACAATGGTCAGCATTTATCACAACCCGCGTTGCAGCAAGAGCCGTGAAACCCTGGCGCTGTTGCAAGAGAAAGGCATTCAGCCGGATGTCGTGCTGTATCTGGAAACGCCACCTGATGTGGCAACACTCAAAACGTTATTGAAAAAACTGGGTATGAGCAGCGCACGTGACCTGATGCGCCGTAAAGAAGAGTTGTATAAAGAGTTGCAGCTTGCGGACAGCAATCTGAGTGAAGATCAGCTGCTGCAGGCGATGGTGGATCACCCCAAACTGATCGAACGTCCGATCGTCCTGAATGGTGATAAAGCGCGTATTGGCCGCCCGCCGGAAGCGGTGCTGGAGATTATTTAAAGCTCCAGCGCCTCTTTGACAAAGGGAATGGTGAGTTTGCGCTGTGCGCTGATGGATGCGCGATCGAGCCGATCCAGGGTGTCAAACAAGGTACGCATTTCGCGGTCGAGGCGTTTCAGCAGGAAACGCCCGACATCTTCGGGCAGTTCAAAACCACGCAGTCCTGCACGCAGCTGCATCGCCTGCAATTTGTCCTCATCCGACAGCGGCTGCAAACGATAAATTTGCCCCCAGTCGAGTCGTGAAGCCAGATCCGGCAGCCCCAGATTCAACTGGCGCGGAGGACGATCGCCGGTGATCAGCAGGCGCGTTTTGCCGATTTCCAGAATGCGGTTGTAGAGATCGAAGATCGCCATTTCCCACTCGGCATCGCCCGCAATACATTCGATGTTATCAATGCACACCAGCGCCAGGTTCTCCATACCGTCTAACACTTCCGGCACAAACCAGGTACGCTTATCCAGCGGAACATATCCCACCGCTTCACCGCGCGCGGACATTTCCGCACAGGCTGCATGCAATAGATGGCTACGACCACCGCCTTCGCGGGACCAAAAATAGAGATAGCTGCCGTGTTGCTGAGAAAGTGCGCCTTGCAGCGCCGCCAGCAAAGACGGATTTTCCCCCGGCCAGAAACTGGCAAAGGTTTCATCATCGGGTAGATAGAGTGGCAGTGAAAGCTGTGCCGGCGTGTTCAGAAGTACCTCAACGGATGAGCAGGCAGAAAACGGCGCAAGTTTATCACGATCTTTGCAAGAGATGAACCGGGCTTCCCTGCCCGACGAAGCGCATCAGGCCTGGCGCTTTTCTTCGGCATCCAGCACCACTTCTTCTGGACGTAACAAGTTGATGACGCGGAAGATCAAAGCCAGCGCGACGCCAACAATGGTCGCCAGCGCCATGCCTTTCAATTCTGCCGCACCAATGTGCACTTTCGCGCCACTCACGCCGATGATCAGGATCACCGAGGTCAGAATCAGATTCTGCGCTTTGTTGTAATCCACTTTGGATTCAATCAGCACACGAATACCGGAAGCACCAATCACCCCGTACAGCAGCAGAGAAACACCGCCCATCACGGGCACCGGGATCGCCTGAATGGCGGCCGCCAGTTTACCTACACAAGAGAGCAGGATAGCGAAGATCGCCGCCCCGCCGATCACCCAGGTACTGTAAACGCGGGTAATGGCCATCACGCCGATGTTTTCGCCGTAAGTGGTATTCGGCGTGGAGCCGAAGAAACCGGAGATCATGGTGGATAAGCCGTTGGCGAACATGGAGCGGTGCAGGCCCGGATCGCGGATCAGGTCTTTTTTCACGATGTTCGCCGTCACCACCAGGTGACCCACGTGCTCCGCAATCACCACCAGCGCAGCAGGCAGAATAGTGAGCATGGCAGCCCATTCGAAGCGTGGTGTGTAGAAGGTGGGTAAGGCAAACCAAGGTGCATCCGCGACTGAACTCCAGTTCACAATGCCCATAAAGGAAGAGAGCGCATAACCCGCCAGCACGCCTATCAGAATCGGAATGATGGCAAGGAAGCCACGGAACAGCACGGAACCGAACACGGTGACCGCCAGCGTCACCATCGAGATGATAATGGTTTTGCTGTCAGGTGATGTGCCATCCGCAGGCAACAGACCCGCCATGTTGGCCGCAACACCCGCCAACTCCAGGCCGATAACCGCCACAATCGCCCCCATCGCCGCAGGCGGGAACATCACGTCGAGCCAGCCGGTGCCAGCTTTTTTGACAATCAACGCCACCACACAGAACAGGAATCCACACAGGATAAAGCCGCCTAGTGCGACTTCATAGCCCAGTGGCAACAGCAGTAACACCGGTGAAATAAAGGCAAAGCTTGATCCCAGATACGCCGGGATTTTACCTTTACAGATAAACAGATACAGCAGCGTACCCACGCCGTTAAACAGCAACACGGTGGCCGGGTTGATGTGGAACAGAATCGGCACCAGCACCGTAGCACCAAACATGGCGAACAGGTGTTGCAGGCTGAGTGGTATGGTTTGTAGCAGCGGTGGACGTTCGTCGACACCAATTGCACGTCTTGTCATCATCTATCCCCTCTCCCCTGCGTCCTTCAAACCATGGCTGCGTTGGCTGCTCTCGTTCACCCGAATCACTTACTGATGTAAGCTCATCGGGATGAACTCGTTTGCCGCCTTGCCATGGCTCGAATGACTTGGGGATGATTGTTGTGTTTTTGCCAAAAAAAAGCCGACTCTCTGGTCGGCTACTCAAATGCTATTTTTCAAATAATACGAATGCATATTCTGCCTGCAGATGCAGGCCCGGGGTAAAGTGGCAAGCAAAATAGCCCGGAGCGATCATTACTTAGTTCCGAAAATCTTATCGCCGGCATCGCCGAGGCCAGGGATGATATAACCTTTTTCGTTTAACCCCTGATCGATTGACGCGGTATACAGCTCAACGTCCGGATGCGCTTTTTCCAGCGCGGCAATCCCTTCCGGTGCGGCGACTAATACCAGCACTTTAATGCTGTTGCAGCCGGCTTTTTTCAGCAGATCGATAGTGGCGATCATCGAACCACCGGTCGCCAGCATCGGGTCAACCACCAACGCCAGGCGCTCTTCGATGTTAGAGACCAGTTTCTGGAAGTACGGGACCGGCTCCAGCGTCTCTTCATCACGGTACACACCCACCACGCTGATACGCGCGCTTGGCACGTGCTCCAGCACACCTTCCATCATGCCCAGCCCAGCGCGCAGAATCGGAACGACGGTGATCTTTTTACCTTTGATTTGATCGACGTCGACCGGGCCATTCCAGCCTTCAATGGTCACGCGCTCGGTTGCCAAATCAGCAGTGGCTTCATAAGTCAGCAGGCTGCCGACTTCCGAGGCCAGCTCGCGGAATCGTTTGGTGCTGATATCATGCTCACGCATCAGGCCCAGTTTATGTTTGACCAGCGGGTGTTTGACTTCCACGATCTTCATGATTGTTCTCCCGGAATTGAGTTGAGCTAAAAAAAATCGCCGGATTATACCGCCTTTTTGTCGCAGCGCCACTTGTCATTGGTCAATGGCTTAGCGCAATTTGCTCGATCATAAGAATTAGCGAAAAATCAGCGCCGCGCAAAGCGGCGAGAGATGGGACTCGCAAACGTTTGCCTGCACTGGTAGAATTAGCGCGCTTAATTTTTGCCACCAACCGCAATTCGCGTGGGGACTCCGCAGTGACCGACAAAACCTCTCTCAGCTACAAAGACGCCGGTGTTGATATCGATGCTGGTAACGATCTGGTTGACCGTATCAAAGGCGTAGTAAAGAAAACTCGCCGCCCGGAAGTCATGGGTGGATTGGGTGGCTTTGGCGCGCTCTGTGCGCTGCCGCAGAAATACCGCGAGCCTGTGCTGGTCTCTGGAACCGATGGCGTCGGCACCAAGCTGCGTCTGGCAATGGACCTCAAGCGTCATGACAGCATCGGTATCGATCTGGTTGCGATGTGTGTGAACGATTTGATTGTTCAGGGCGCTGAGCCACTGTTCTTCCTTGACTACTACGCGACCGGCAAACTGGATGTGGACACCGCATCAGCAGTGATCACCGGCATCGCCGAAGGTTGCTTGCAGTCAGGCTGTGCGCTGGTCGGCGGTGAAACTGCTGAGATGCCAGGCATGTACCACGGCGAAGATTACGACGTGGCCGGGTTCTGCGTTGGCGTGGTAGAGAAATCAGAAATCATTGACGGTTCGAAAGTGCAGGACGGCGACGTGCTGATCGCGCTGGGTTCCAGCGGCCCGCACTCGAACGGTTATTCCCTGGTGCGCAAAATTCTGGAAGTTAGCCAGACCAATCCAGAAACCAAACAGCTGGATGGCAAACCACTGGCCGATCACCTGCTGGCACCGACCCGCATCTACGTGAAAAACATCCTGAGCCTGATCGAACAGGTTGATGTACACGCCATTTCTCACCTGACCGGTGGCGGCTTCTGGGAAAACATTCCTCGCGTGCTGCCAGACAACACCCAGGCGGTGCTGGACGAGAAAAGCTGGCAGTGGCCGTCCGTGTTCAGCTGGTTGCAGCAAGCGGGCAACGTGAGCCGTCACGAAATGTACCGTACCTTTAACTGCGGCGTGGGTATGATCATCGCGCTGAGCCCGGCGGATGCCGATAAAGCGGTACAGCTGATGAGCGACGCAGGCGAGAAAGCGTGGAAAATCGGTGTGATTAAAGCCTCTGACTCTGAAGAGCGTGTGGTTATTAATCCATGAAAAAACTGGTTGTACTGATCTCCGGCAACGGAAGCAATCTTCAGTCCATCCTTGACGCCTGCGCAAGCGGGCGTGTCAACGGCAGCGTCGCTGCCGTTTTCAGTAATAAAGCTTCGGCTTATGGTTTAACCCGTGCGCAGGACGCGAACGTACCTGGCCATGCCCTCGCCGCCAGTGATTTCGCCGACCGTGATGCCTTTGATCGCCAACTGATGCAGGAAATCGACGCTTATGCGCCGGATCTGGTGGTGTTGGCCGGTTATATGCGCATCCTCAGCCAAGCGTTTGTCGCGCATTATCACGACCGGCTGGTGAATATCCATCCGTCGCTGTTGCCGAAATATCCCGGACTGCATACTCATCGCCAGGCATTAGAAAATGGCGATGAGGAGCACGGCACCTCGGTACACTTTGTCACCGATGAGCTGGATGGCGGACCGGTGATTCTGCAGGCGCGCGTACCGGTGTTTGCTGAAGATGACGAAGAAGAGATCACCGCACGCGTGCAGCATCAGGAACATGCGATCTATCCACTGGTGATTAGCTGGTTTGTCGATGGACGTTTGCAGATGCGTGAAGGGAAAGCCTGGCTGGATGGGCAACCGTTGCCGCCTGCTGGATACGCACACGACTGAAGTTTTGGTACGCATAAATGCGCACCGAATACAGGTAAGCACATATCGTAGCGGCGCGATTTATCGCGCTGTTTTTTTATGTGCGCAAAACTCAGCGCAATAAATTGCGCCGCTACAGATCATAGAATGAATCAACCAAACCGCCCCGTAATATAATCTTCCGTTTTTCGTGCTCTCGGTGACGTAAATATCCGATCGGTTTCATCGAACTCCACTAACTGGCCGTTATGCATAAACGCCGTGTAATCCGACACGCGCGCCGCCTGCTGCATGTTGTGCGTCACCAGCACCAGCGTGAAATGCTGCTTCAGTGTGGTCATCAGCTCCTCGATCACTAACGTGGAAATGGGATCAAGCGCCGACGTCGGCTCATCCAGCAGTAAAACTTCCGGCTCAATCGCGATTGCGCGCGCAATCACCAAGCGCTGCTGCTGACCGCTGGAAAGGGTCAGCGCATTCTGCCCCAGTTGATCCTTTACTTCACTCCACAGGGCCGCAGCGCGCAGCGCACGTTCGCAGGCTTCATTCAGTACACGACGATCGCGCACACCTTGCAGACGCAAGCCATACACCACGTTTTCGTAGATCGATTTCGGGAACGGATTCGGCCGCTGGAACACCATACCAATACGGCGGCGCAATGCTGGCAGATCCTGATTCGCCTGCATCACCGCATGTTGGTCGAGCAGAATTTCGCCCTCAATGCGACAGCGGTCAATCACATCATTCATGCGATTAAAGCAGCGCAACAGCGTCGATTTACCACAGCCAGAGGGACCGATCAGCGCCGTGATGCGGTTCTTCGGGATCTGTAAATCAATACTGTTTAGCGCCTGGCGCTCGCCGTACCACAGCGACAGCTGGTTGACGGTTAACGCGATGTCGTAATCGGACGTCATCTCAAAACCTTTTTAGTGCGTCATTAGCCGGTAACGCTCACGCAGACGATGGCGCAACGCCATGGCCAGCAAATTGAGCGACAGGATGATCACCACCAGCAACAGCGCGGTGGCGTAAACCAAGGGTCGATCAGCATCGATGTTTGGACTCTGGAAGGCCAAATCGTAAATCTGAAATCCGAGGTGCATAAATTTGCGATCAAGATGCAGATAAGGGAAAACCGCATCGACCGGCAATTCAGGGGCCATTTTCACTACACCCACCAGCATCAAGGGCGCGGTTTCACCCGCCGCGCGCGCAACGGCCAAAATCAGGCCCGTCAGCATCGCCGGAACGGCCAACGGCAGTACCACGCGCCACAGCGTTTCCGCTTGCGTTGCTCCCAGCGCCAGTGATCCCTGACGCAGATTATCTGGAATACGTGACAAGCCCTCTTCGGTAGCAACAATTACCACTGGCAAGGTTAACAGTGCCAGCGTCAACGCTGCCCAAAGCAAGCCTGGCGTACCAAAAGTGGGATTGGGCAGTGAGCGTGAGAACAGCAGTTGGTCGATGGTGCCGCCAATCAACCAGACAAAGAAACCGAGACCAAACACACCATAAACAATCGACGGCACCCCCGCCAGATTCACAACGGCGATGCGCACCAGGCGGGTCAGCGCGTTGCGTCCGGCGTATTCATGCAGCCACACCGCGGCTACCACGCCCAACGGCATAACGATGATCGACATCAGCAGCACCATCAGCACGGTGCCAAAGATCGCCGGGAAGGCCCCGCTCTCACCACCGCCCGATGTCGGCGAGTCACTGACAAACTGCCAAATCTGGCTGAAGAAGTGCTGGAGTTGCTGGCCGAAAGACATCGCATTGGGATACCAGGCGTCCACCATCTGTGCCAAAGGAATAATGTGATCCTGGCCCTGCACATCACGCAGCACCAGGCTATCGCGCTGGCTTTGCTGCTGCAGACGAGTCAGCTGCTGGGCTAACTCGCTAAAGCGGCGATGCAGCGCAGAGCTGTTAGCATCAAACTCCGACTGCTCCTGCAAGGTAAAGGTCCCGTGACGCTGCTGCTCATCGGCTTGCTGCTGCAGGCTTTCCAACTGGGCATTGAGACGCGCCATCTGCACGCGACGAATGTGACTGGCCTGGCGCAGCTGCTCATGCACCTGCGTCAAACGCTGATGCAGCAGCGCATCACGGTCACGCGCGGTCAACACTTCGTTATCTTCACGCAACTCAATCAGCCAGCCGTAGGCGTTACCGCCGCTGCGGCGTTGCAGAACAATGACATCCGCCGGGCGACGGGTTTTCGCCGCGCCCTGACTGTACAGCACGCGAAAATCCGGTGCGGCAAAATCACGGTTGCCGGTTTTCACCACATAGCGCCACTGCTCGCCCTGCGGCTGTTTGTGCAAGGTCTCACCCAGCACCATTACCGCTGGCCCTTCCGGTGGCTGGAAAAGATATTGATCGACCGGTTGCGGCCAGAAGGCGCGCACGCCCTGCCAGCCCAGCAAGCCAATTAACAAGGTAAACGCCAGCAGGCACACCGCCACCGCACCGGCCGTGAGCCAGCGCCAGCGATCGTTTTGACGCATCGCTTTCATCCCTGTCCCTCATGCTGGCTGTAACGTTGACGCAGGCGCTGACGAATCAACTCCGCCACGGTGTTGATCACCAGCGTAAACATCAGCAGTAAAAGCGCACTGAGGAACAGGATACGATAATGAGCGCTGCCCGCTGCCGCCTCCGGCATTTCGATCGCGATATTGGCAGAGAGCGCACGCAAGCCCGCAAACAACCCGCCTTCACTGACCGGCGTGTTTCCGGTGGCCATCAGCACAATCATGGTTTCACCCACCGCGCGGCCAAAGCCGATCATCAAGGCCGCAAAGATCCCCGCCGATGCGCCAGGCAACACCACACGCGTCAGGGTTTGCCATGGCGTTGCGCCTAATGCCAGCGATCCCTGCCCTAACGCCCCCGGCACACTGAATAAGGCATCTTCTGACAGGGTGAAAATCAACGGCACTAAGGCGAACCCCATCGCCAGCCCGGCGATCAGTAAGTTGCGCTGCTCGTAATGCGCGAGCTGCTCCCCAATGTTCGGCCACAACTGCGTTGGCAGCCACAGTGTCAACAACGTCACCACCAGCAACACCGGCAGCAACAAAATCACTTCAAAACCAGGGCGCCGCCAGCGGAGTGGCAGATGCGGACTGAGCACGCCACAGAGCAACAATGTTGCGGCCAGCACCAGCGGCAACAGCAACACACCCACCAGCGCAGTACTGATATGCGGTGCCAGCCACACGCCGGCAATCAGTCCGATCACCACGCTCGGCAACGCACCCATCATTTCAATGCCGGGCTTCACCCAGCGCCGTAATCCCGGCGACATAAACCAGGCGGTATACATTGCTGCGGCCAGTGCCAGAGGCGTGGCGAACAGCAGAGCCAGCGCAGCGGCTTTCAGCGTGCCAACCACCATCGGTATCAGGCTGAATTTGGCTTGATAGCTGTCTCCCGCCGCCGTGGATTGCCACACCCAATCCGGTTGCGGATAGTTTTCGTACCAGATTTTCTGCCACAGGTTTCGCCAGGTGAAATCGGGCCACGGATTATCCAGAGCAAATTGTTGCCACTGCCCATCGCGCTCAACAATCAGTGCATCCCCGCGCGGTGCAAACGCCAGCGCCTGAATGCCTGGTGCCAGTTGGCGAGTCAGAATCGGCCCCTGTTGTTTACTGGCAAACAGTTTGACCTCACCGGCATGATTAAAGGTGGCAAACACGCGACGCTGCGGCTCGGGCACAATACTCACTGCATCTTTACTGTTGTTGAAGGTGTGAATCTCCTGCAGGCGCGGGCCTTTATCACTCGCAATCGCAAACCACTGATTTACGCCTTGGGTATCCTGAATTAACAGAGTCTGTCCGCCGGTAAGAATATGCAGGCTCTGCGGACGCTGATTGAGCGTTTGGGTTTCGCGCAGTTGTACGCCCTCTGCGGTGATCTCCCACACACGCAGTAAACGCCCTTCACTGGCGTAGAGCAGCTTGCCGTCGGGCGACAACAGCAAATGATCGGCTTGTTGCTGCGGCAGTAGAATTTGATTGAGGGTTTGCTGATTTTCTAACGTCATCAGGCTGATGCCTGCGGGCGTTTGCGCGGCGATACGCCACTGATGATCGCCCAGCGAAGCCAACGCCATGTTGCTCACCGGCCCTTGCTTCAATTGCAGCGGGCGATCGCCGAATGGAAAATACCATTCACCGTGGTTGTCGTGGATCAGCGGTTGCATCAACAGCAGCGCGCCCTGCATATTGAGTAATACGCTACTGCTGTTGCTGCTGTACACCGCGGCATCGGGTTTGCCGGGTAACGGCAAGGCGTCGGTGGCAGGTTGTCCATCAAGCGGAATAAAACGCGCTTCATTGCGGCTAATGCGCCAGCCAAGATGGCCGTCGCTGCCCATGGCCAGCACGGGGGCTTTATCCCAAAGTTGCAAATTGGTGGTCGCTTGCATGCCAGGCGCGCTAAAAAGCGGTAGCACCACCCAGATCAACCAGAAGAAAAGCAGTAGCATCAGCAGCAAAATGCCCACGCCACACGCGGTCACCACACGACGAACAACGTGATCGGTGGCGCGTCGACGGCGGTCGCTAAAGTGGACAGGAATTCGGTTTATGCTCATGCAGGCCAGGTTACAGGTGAAGACACGTCGCTATGTTGCCCGTAGCTGATTGATAAGACAACCTTTGGCGTTGGACAAGCTTGCCATACTCTCGCCATAATGGTGACGGACACTGAGCGGGAGCGCATTTTTACGATTATCCCGCCGGACAATCCGTCCAGCAACAGCATCACGGAGTCAGAATGGGTCAGGAAAAGCTGTATATAGAAAAAGAACTAAGCTGGTTAAGCTTCAACGAACGTGTTTTGCAGGAAGCGGCGGACAAAACCAACCCGCTGATTGAGCGTATGCGCTTCCTCGGTATCTATTCCAACAATCTCGAAGAATTCTACAAAGTGCGCTTCGCCGATCTGAAACGTCGCATTCTGATTGGTGAAGAGCAAGGTACGCCGACGACGTTACGCCATATATTGAAAAAAATTCAGCTGCGGGTGCAGAAATCGGATCAGGAATTCGATGCACTGTACAACGACCTGCTGCTGGAGATGGCGCGTAATCAGATCTTCCTGATTAACGAG
Organism: Type-D symbiont of Plautia stali; assembly: GCF_001485335.1. Classification (NCBI taxonomy): domain Bacteria; kingdom Pseudomonadati; phylum Pseudomonadota; class Gammaproteobacteria; order Enterobacterales; family Enterobacteriaceae; species Type-D symbiont of Plautia stali. The sequence goes on from NZ_BBOC01000001.1 coordinate 29,186, forward strand.
CGTCAACTGTCGCCGAATCAGCAAGAGTGGCTGCGCTATTACTTCAAACATCAATTACGCCAGCACGTTACGCCGATTCTGATCAATCACGACACCGACCTGATTGAATTCCTTAAAGACGACTACACCTATCTGGCGGTCGAAATTATTCGCGGCGACGATATTCGCTATGCGCTGCTGGAGATTCCGTCCGATAAGGTGCCGCGTTTTATTAATCTGCCTGCCGAATCACCGCGTCGTCGTAAGCCGATGATTCTACTCGATAACATTTTGCGCTATTGCCTGGACGAAATTTTCAAAGGCTTCTTCGATTACGATGCGCTGAATGCCTATTCGATGAAAATGACGCGTGACGCCGAATACGATCTGGTCACCGAAATGGAATCGAGCCTGCTGGAATTGATGTCATCCAGCCTTAAGCAGCGTCTGAATGCTGAGCCGGTCCGTTTTGTTTATCAGCGTGATATGCCGGATGCGATGGTAGAAATGCTGCGCCACAAGCTGTCGATTTCCAATTACGACTCCATTGTACCGGGCGGCCGCTATCACAACTTTAAAGACTTTATCGGCTTCCCGAATGTCGGCAAAGCCAACCTTGAAAACCGCGCGCTGCCGCAGATTCGCCACATCGGTTTTGACGGCTTCCGCAACGGTTTTGACGCCATCCGCAATCGCGATGTGCTGCTCTATTATCCGTATCACACCTTTGAGCACGTGCTGGAACTGCTGCGTCAGGCGTCGTTCGACCCAAGCGTGCTGGCGATTAAGATCAACATTTATCGCGTGGCCAAAAACTCGCGCATCATGGATGCGATGATTCACGCCGCCTATAACGGTAAAAAAGTCACCGTGGTGGTGGAGTTGCAGGCGCGCTTCGATGAAGAAGCCAACATCCGCTGGGCAAAACGCCTGACGGAAGCGGGCGTGCACGTGATCTTCTCCGCGCCTGGTCTGAAAATTCACGCCAAGCTGTTCCTGATTTCACGTCGCGAAGGCGATGAAATCGTGCGTTATGCGCATATCGGCACCGGTAACTTCAACGAAAAAACCGCACGCATTTATACTGACTATTCATTGCTGACTGCCGATGCGCGTATCACCAACGAAGTGCGCCGCGTGTTTAACTTTATTGAAAACCCATATCGCCCGGTGACGTTCGAGCATCTGCTGGTATCGCCGCAAAACTCGCGCGACATGTTGTATAAGTTGATTGATGCTGAGATTGCCAACGCCCAGCAGAAGAAACCGGCGGGCATTACGCTTAAAATCAATAACCTGGTGGATAACGGCCTGGTTGATCGGCTGTATGCGGCTTCCGCAGCAGGCGTGAAAATTAACCTACTGGTGCGCGGCATGTGCTCTCTGATCCCTGATTTACCGGGCATCAGCGAAAATATTCGCATCACCAGCATCGTTGACCGTTATCTGGAGCACGACCGCGTCTATATTTTTGAGAGTGGCGGCGAGAAAAAAGTGTACCTCTCTTCCGCAGACTGGATGACGCGTAATATCGATCACCGTATTGAGGTGGCCGTGGCGATTCTCGATCCGCGGGTGAAGCAGCGCATTCTGGATATTATCGCCATTCTGTTGAGTGATACGGTGAAAGCCCGCATCGTGGACAAAGAACTGAGTAACCGTTATGTTCCGCGCGGCAATCGCAAGAAGGTGCGGTCGCAGCTGGCCATTTATGATTACATCAAGAAACTGGAACAACCCGAATAACGCCTATGCCAATTTCCCATAAAAGTACGCCAAAACCGCAGGAATTTGCGGCCATCGACCTCGGGTCAAACAGTTTCCACATGGTGATCGCCCGTGTGGTGGATGGCGCGATGCAGGTGTTGGGGCGTCTGAAACAGCGCGTGCATCTGGCCGATGGGTTGGATGCGCAAAATCGCCTGAGTGATGAGGCGATGGAGCGCGGCCTGAGCTGCCTTGCACTGTTTGCAGAGCGGCTGCAAGGGTTCAGCGCGGCGAACGTGACCATTGTCGGCACGCACACGCTGCGTATTGCTACCAATGCGGAAGAGTTCCTGCAGCGTGCTGCCGAAGTGATCCCCTACCCGATTGAGGTGATATCCGGCAATGAAGAAGCGCGTTTAATCTTCATGGGCGTGGAACATACTCAGCCGGAGAAAGGCCGCAAACTGGTAATCGACATCGGTGGTGGCTCGACGGAGTTGGTGATCGGTGAAGATTTCGAGCCGCAACTGGTCGAAAGCCGCCGCATGGGCTGCGTCAGCTTTGCCAATCTCTATTTCCCGAAAGGAGAAATCTCGCCAGAGAACTTCCGTCGTGCACGTTTGTCGGCGGCGCAGAAGCTGGAAACCATGGCCTGGCAGTATCGTTTACATGGCTGGCAATACGCTTTAGGCGCGTCGGGTTCGATCAAAGCGGCCTGTGAAGTGCTGCTGGCGATGGGTGAGAAAGAAAAACTGATCACCCCAGAGACGCTGGAGATGTTGGTCACCGAGGTGTTGAAGCATAAGTCTTTCAATGCGCTGAGCCTGCCGGGCTTGTCGGAAGAGCGTAAAGCCGTGTTTGTGCCGGGCCTGGCAATTCTTTGCGGTGTATTTGATGCGCTGGCGATCCGCGAGTTGCGCCTGTCGGATGGCGCACTGCGTGAAGGCGTGCTGTATGAGATGGAGGGTCGTTTCCGCCATCAGGATATTCGTAGCCGCACCGCGCAGAGTCTGGCCAATCATTACGCCATTGATAGCGATCAGGCGCGTCGGGTACTGGAAACCACCGAGCAGCTCTACCTGCAGTGGCTGGATCAGAACCCGAAACAAGCCAATCCACAGCTTTCCGCCCTGTTGAAATGGGCTGCGCTGCTGCATGAAGTGGGGTTGACCATCAATCACAGTGGCATGCAGCGCCATTCAGCTTACATCCTGCAAAACTCGAACATGCCTGGCTTTAATCAGGATCAACAGATGCTGCTGGCCACGCTGGTACGCTACCATCGTAAAGCGGTGAAGCAGGATGAGATGCCACGTTTCACCTTGTTTAAAAAGAAACAGTTTCTACCGATGGTGTTCCTGCTGCGCCTGGGCACCTTGCTGAATAATCAGCGCCAGGCCACCACCAAACCTGATTCGCTGAAGCTGACCACGGATGACGGCAACTGGACGCTGAAATTCCCTAGTGGTTATCTGAGCCAGAATACCTTGGTGCAGCTGGATTTGGAGCGCGAACAGGCTTACTGGAATGATGTGACTGGCTGGAAACTGACGCTGGAAGAGGAGTAACGCGGGCTGCTGGCCCGCTGTATCACTATGACAAACCGTCCCGATAACTTTTATACGGAAAAATATGGCCTGACGCCCACCCACTCCGAAGTGCTGGCCGCCCTGCCAAAACTGGAAGTGGGTAAGGCGCTGGATTTGGGCTGCGGACAAGGCCGTAATAGCCTGTTCCTGAATCAACATGGCTTTGACGTGACGGCCTGGGACAGCAATCCCCAAAGCCTTGAGCGGCTGAATGGCATTATCCAGGAAGAGAATCTGCAGAACATTCGCACTGAACTGTGCGATCTCAATCAGGTTCGCTTCAACGGCGGCTATCAGTTTGTGCTGTCGACCGTGGTGATGATGTTCCTGCAGCCGGAGACCATTCCGCAGCTGATTGCCGATATGCAGGCCAGCACGGTGAAATACGGCTTCAACCTGATTGTGGCAGCGATGAGCACGGAAGATTACCCGAACTCGCAGAATTTTCCGTTCACCTTTAAATCCGGTGAGCTGAGCCATTATTACCGTAACTGGCATATCGTGAAGTACAACGAGGATGTGGGCGAGTTGCATCGCCGCGACGAAAACGGTAATCGCATTAAGTACCGCTTTGCCACGCTGCTGGCACAGAAAGCCAGCTATTAAAAAATAAGGCCGCCCGCGTAATGCATGTCAGTTAAGAACTCAGGCTGCTTATTAATAAGTGGCCTGTCTATTCAGTGCGGGCTCTGCCGCCACTACTGCCCCCTCTGGGCCGTCCTCGCGCCGCTAAAGCGGTACCTTCGACTTCCACGTCGTGCCGGACGGACCGTTCGCGGATGACCATCCATGGTCGGCCGCTAACTGCCCCACGCCTCCCCGCGTGGGGCTCCTGGCCCAACGTAAAAGTCTCAGCGCTGCGGATAGCCCTGAGGGGGCAGCAGAGGCGTCATGGCCTCAGGCAATGTGCCCTTTTTGACAACCCGTACTGAAGCTGATGAGCCGGCTGGGGCCGCACCGGGGCAGGCATCCGCAGCGCTGAGCTGAGAGAGTATGCCAGGAGAGCCCGCAGGACGCGGGCGAAAGGTGGCGCTGGAACATGGATGTTCCATCGGCACCGGTCCGTATGGCAGACGAGTGAAGTGAAGGTACCGCGTAGCGGCGCGAGGACCGCCTGCCCCGGAGCGGCCCCAGACGGCGTTATCGTCTGCCGCTTAACTGACAAGCACTACGCCACCCGCGGCCTAATCTGATTTTGATCAATTTACCCTTTACCATTCCTGCTCATTTTTCACACAGCGATTGACCTGAAGATCTAACTGTGACTAAATGTTGCCATCGCCCAACTGGGTATCTACAGGAACCACCCCGCGTGAACAGCGCTTTCCCTGCACGAAGACGTCCTAAAACCGGCACCATGACTCGCATTATTTTGCTGATCAGTTTCTTTATTTTGGTTGGCCGTCTGATTTTCATCATCCCTGGTGCCATTGAGCATCATCAGCAAAAAAAAGCCTTACCTGAGCCGGTCCCTACACTGAGCATCAGCGATTCGCGCTAGAGAATTTGCGGGTCATCGTTGCTCGTCCACATTGTCCGGATATGACAATGCTGCTTAACTCGCCCTGATAACCCGCAACGCGCTACACTTTGACCTGACTTTACAGACACAAGGGACGCGCTATGTCTGCACCGTATGCACAACAATTAACCGAAACCCGCCAACGCATTCTTCACCTGTTACTCAGTGAGCACGACTTAGTCGACGTGTTACTGGATAAATCTGTCGATCTCAACGCAGCGGAACTGCGCGAGATCACCGACTGGCGTCAGCAGTTGGAAGATGAGCTTCAACATCTGCATGCCGCTGACTTGGCGGATATTCTTGAGGCGTTACCCGAGCAAGAACGTCTGGCATTGTGGCGTCTGGTGCCCTCCGAGCAACGAGGCCGCGTGTTGGTTGAAGCATCGGAAACCGTCTGGGCCAGTTTGACCGAAGGTATGACTGATCGCGAGATTCTGCACGCTATAGAGCCGCTGGACATCGACGATCAGGTATATCTGGCGCGCTATCTGCCGCGAGACCTGACTGGACGCCTGCTGACCACGCTGGAACCCAGCCTGCGAGCACGCCTGCTGGAGGTCATCGAGTTAGATCGTGACCGCGTGGGCCAGGTGATGGATTTCAACATCCTGACCGTCCGTTCAGATGTGACGCTCGCCACGGTGCAGCGTTTTCTGCGCAAGCGTAAAAGCATGCCGGATGGCACGGATAAAATTTTCATCACCAATGAAGAGAACCAGCTGCTGGGTGAATTATCGCTGACCGACATTTTGCTCAATAAGCCGAAAACCCTGGTCGCAGACGTGATGAACGCCCGCCCTACCACTTTTCAACTCAACGACAATGCGGAAGAGGCGGCCAGTGCCTTTGAACGTTATAACCTGATATCGGCTGCCGTGACGGATGCGAAAGGCAAGTTGATTGGTCGTATTACCGTGGAAGATGTCATCGACTTGGTCAACGAAGAGAACGAAAGCAATATTCGTAAAATGGGCGGTATCAGCCAGGGTGAAGACGTGTTTGCTCCAGTGCGCAAAGCCGTGGGTAAACGCTGGGCCTGGCTCGCTATCAACTTGTGTACGGCGTTTATCGCTTCACGGGTGATCGGCCTGTTTGAAGAAACCATCTCCCAATTGGTGGCGCTGGCCGCCTTGATGCCGATTGTGGCCGGGATTGGCGGTAACACCGGTAATCAGACTATCACCATGATTGTGCGCGCATTGGCATTGCATCAGGTTGAGCCAGGTAACTTCTCATTCCTGGTGGTGCGTGAACTCGGTGTCGCGTTGATTAACGGTCTGTTCTGGGGCGGGATTATGGGCAGCATCACCTGGTTGATGTACGACAACCTGCCGCTTGGCGGCGTAATGATGCTGGCAATGGTGCTGAATTTGTTGCTCGCGGCTTTAATGGGCGTACTGATTCCGTTGATCATGACCAAGATGAAACGCGATCCGGCCGTGGGCTCCAGCGTGTTGATCACCGCTATCACCGATACTGGCGGGTTCTTTATTTTCCTCGGTCTGGCGACGGTGTTTTTGCTGCATCATTAAGCTAAAGACAGTGCGCGTAACGTTGCAGTGCCTGCTGCAAGTTGAGCTGTAACGTTGCGCGAGCCAGTTCGCTCACTCCCGGTGCCACCCTTGCCGAACCTCGTTGATTTAACCATTCCAAAACGTCAACAAAATGCCAGAGCGCGGTTTTCCCATCATGAATCGGGCGTGGAAACTGCGGGCTATGAGCCAGCATTAGCTTGCGCATATTCTGGCGCGATACGCCAATCAACTCGGCAATATCTGTCAGCCCCACTAAGTCTGGCGCCGCTTCAATCAGCTCAGCATCGGGCAGTGCCGCAATAACATCTTCCAGCGCGCTACAAATGGCTTGCTGCGCATCAACCGCTTCCCGCGTAAATACCATACTCAACTTCCCAGCAACGCCAGTCCCTACCAGCGCATCAGTGCATCCCGCAGCGCCGAGACGTTCCAGCGCTTCATCGCAAGAAATGGCATCACTCAACTGAAAACGAAGGGTAAATTCAAATTCCATTTTTATTCCTTATTGATGATTGGCCGGGTGCAGTTATCCACTACTCGCTTTAACATCTTTGCGTGATTTTCAGGATTCTTCGGCGTACTCCAAATGCAGGTAATGCAAAAATCACCGCATCGACACTCTGCTGAATTCTCAGGGCAATACATTTTTCCCCAGGCATGATGTCCGCCTTGCACAATTTTCCATCCTTGCGCTTCTGCATAGCGTAAAACCCTTTCCACCGTTTTATGTGGGTATCGCTTCCTTTCTGACATTGCTCGCTACCTTATCCGTTGCATTCAAGGTTGTCAACTGACAACCCTAGGTGTTTTTCAGAAGTTATCTCAGCAGCAATTAAAGGGACTAGAAACAGGAACCGTCTTGGGTTCTGCCTCTTATCTTTTTGTTGGAAAGCAGCGCACAAATTAAGGCGCGTCACTGAGTGAGCGCATATACACTTAGCGCTAACACTGACCTGACGGAGATACAGCATGTTTAATGTAGGTGATATTGTGCAGTCGAAAACCGGTGGCCCAAAAATGCAGGTCACGCGCGTTGAAGGGGAATTGCTTTGGTGCGCCCGCATTGATGATCACATCAAGCGTGAAATTGAACTCAGAGCGGATACCGTGGCGTTGTATCACGAAGACGGTGATTTCGGCGTGTGCTGAGTATTGATTGCGCGATAAATCGCGCCGCTACAGTGCAATGCGCTCTAACGTAGCGGTGCAATTTATTGCGCGACCTTAACAATCACGGATTCTCTTTCTGCAAATTGTCCTGCCCTATCCCGCCGATAAAGGGCAAACGCAGCTTAAACGGCGTGAAGTCGAGCCCCAGATTCAGCCCCAATACATTCACCTCCAGCCCCTCTTCTGCCCCCACGGTAACGCCAAGCACACCCAACAGGGAAACCTGCACACCACGCCCGGACGGCGGTAAACCAATCGGATGCAGCAACGAACGGTAATCCTTACCAATCGCGTTAGCGGGCAAATCCAATTGCAGAGACGGCACTTCGCGACCAATGTGCGCCATAAAGGTGTTGCTGTTCGGCCCCGGCCATGCGTGATAGGTGTGCGGCCACGGATACGATTTTATCGCCGCTTCGATCTGCGGAATCATCGCCTCTGCCGCTTTGCCGCGATGCTCCACCAGCAACCGTGGTTTCGCGCCATACCAGTAACCGTCGGGCAAGTTTGAGTTGCGCCGTACCTTATTATCACTGCCCCAACTGATCACTTCATAGCGGCTGTATGCCGTTTCTCCGGCACGTTTAAAAATAATCCACGGATGTACGGCAACTGCGCCCTTCCAGCCATAGGTGGGCGCGGCATAGACCTGCACAATAGCCAGATTGGCATATTGGTGCGGGTCCGGCGCTAACCCGGCAGAATCTCGTCTTGCAGTGGCCCAACCGCCACGTTCGGTAGTCAGTTCGCCGGTGCGCGTGGCCTGAGCAAGACTGGCTGCTAATGAGAGCAGCACAATGCAGAGAAAGGAGAGCAGAAAGGCTTTCAGTGGCAGCATCGACGGCATCCTGATGAGTAACAATTCATCGACCATCATGCATTGTGAGGAGTGAGTTTGTATTCACCAACTATGCGATAGGAAAAATAATCAGAACGGATTAAACGGAAATTTTTATCCAATAAAAAGCCCGCTGTTAAGCGGGCTTGATGGACGGTTCAATTAAGGGGAATCATTCCCACTCAATCGTCGCCGGTGGCTTACCAGAGATATCGTAAACCACGCGGGAAATGCCGTTCACTTCGTTGATGATGCGGTTGGAGACGCGGCCGAGGAAATCGTACGGCAGGTGCGCCCAGTGCGCGGTCATGAAGTCGATGGTTTCAACTGCGCGCAGTGATACCACCCAATCATATTTACGACCATCGCCCATCACACCTACAGAGCGTACTGGCAGGAACACGGTGAAGGCCTGGCTCACTTTATTGTACAGGTCAGCTTTATGCAGCTCTTCGATGAAGATCGCATCTGCACGGCGCAACAGATCGCAGTACTCTTTCTTCACTTCGCCCAGCACACGCACGCCGAGGCCTGGGCCTGGGAACGGGTGGCGATACAGCATCGCGTACGGCAGGCCGAGTTCCAGACCGATCTTACGTACTTCATCTTTGAACAGCTCTTTCAGCGGCTCAACCAGACCCATCTTCATCTCTTTCGGCAGACCGCCCACGTTGTGGTGCGATTTGATCACGTGCGCTTTACCGGTGGCAGAAGCCGCAGACTCGATCACGTCCGGATAGATGGTGCCCTGCGCCAGCCATTTCACATCAGTCAGTTTCAGTGCTTCTTCGTCGAACACTTCAACGAACACACGACCAATGATCTTACGCTTGGCTTCTGGATCGTTCTCACCCGCCAGTGCGTCGAGGAAGCGGTTTTCTGCGGCAACGTGCACGATGTTCAGACCGAAGTGGTCACCAAACATGTCCATCACCTGCTCGGCTTCATTCAAACGCAGCAGGCCGTTGTCCACGAACACACAGGTCAGGCGCTCACCGATGGCACGGTGCAGCAGCATTGCCGTCACAGAAGAATCCACACCACCAGACAGGCCGAGGATCACTTTATCTTCGCCGACCTGCTCACGAATACGCTCTACCGCATCTTCGATGATCTTGGCTGGGGTCCACAGTGCTTCACAGCCGCAGATATCGCGGACGAAACGCTCCAGCATGCGCAGACCCTGGCGGGTATGCGTCACTTCTGGGTGGAACTGCACGCCGTAGAATTTCTTCTCTTCGTTCGCCATGATGGCAAACGGACAAGTCTCGGTGCTGGCGACGGTTTCAAAGCCGGCTGGGATGGCAGTGACTTTGTCACCGTGGCTCATCCACACATCCAGCAGCGGTTTACCGGCGGCACTGATGGCATCTTCGATGTCACGCACCAGCGCGCTCTGGGTCAGCACTTCGACCTGCGCATAACCAAACTCACGCTCGTTAGAACCTTCAACTTTGCCGCCCAGCTGCATCGCCATGGTCTGCATACCGTAGCACACACCCAGAACCGGCACGCCAGCGTTGAACACGTATTCTGGCGCTCGTGGGCTGTTCAACTCAGTGGTGCTTTCCGGGCCACCTGACAGGATGATGCCGTTAGGATTGAAGCTACGAATTTGCTCTTCGGTGACATCCCACGCCCAGAGTTCGCAGTAGACGCCCAGCTCACGCACGCGGCGCGCAACCAGCTGCGTATACTGAGAACCAAAATCGAGGATCAAAATGCGATGTTTATGAATATTTTCAGTCGTCATTGAGGCGTTTCCATTGGGATGGACTTAATAATAAAAGCGCCCGGCGGGTGCCGGGCGTTGAATCTTACGGGATTATGAACCCATGCGGTAGTTCGGTGACTCTTTGGTGATGGTCACATCATGCACGTGGCTTTCGTTGATGCCTGCGCCACTGATGCGCACGAACTCAGCCTTGGTACGCAGATCGTCAATGGTCGGGCAACCGGTCAGGCCCATGCATGAACGCAGGCCACCCATCTGCTGGTGCACGATCTCTTTCAGACGGCCTTTGTAGGCTACGCGGCCTTCGATACCTTCAGGTACCAGTTTGTCAGCGGCGTTGTCGGTCTGGAAGTAGCGGTCAGATGAACCTTTAGACATCGCGCCCAGTGAACCCATACCACGGTAGGATTTGAATGAACGGCCTTGATAGAGTTCGATTTCGCCAGGCGACTCTTCAGTACCCGCCAGCATAGAACCCACCATCACAGCCGCCGCGCCCGCAGCAATCGCTTTCGCGATATCACCGGAGAAACGAATACCGCCATCAGCGATAACCGGGATGCCAGTGCCTTCCAGTGCTTCAACCGCATCTGAAACCGCAGTGATCTGTGGTACACCGACACCAGTCACAATACGCGTGGTACAAATTGAACCCGGGCCGATACCCACTTTTACCGCGCTAACACCGGCTTTCGCCAACGCCAGTGCACCGGCACCGGTCGCCACGTTGCCGCCGATAATTTCCAGATTTGGATATTTCGCACGGGTTTCACGGATACGCTGCAATACGCCTTCAGAGTGGCCGTGTGAAGAGTCAATCAGCAGCACGTCAACACCGGCAGCGACCAGCGCATCAACACGCTCTTCGTTACCCGCACCGGCACCCACCGCAGCGCCTACGCGCAGACGGCCTTCTGCGTCTTTACACGCATTAGGTTTACGTTCTGCTTTCTGGAAATCTTTAACGGTGATCATGCCCAGCAGGTGGAAGCTGTCATCAACAACCAGCGCTTTCTCAACACGTTTTTCGTGCATTTTCTGCAGTACGATGTCGCGTGCTTCACCCTCTTTCACCGTGACCAGACGCTCTTTCGGGGTCATCACCGCAGAAACAGGTTGGTTCAAATCGGTGACGAAACGCACGTCACGACCGGTAATGATACCAACCAGTTCGTTGTCGGTGTTGACCACCGGGTAACCGGCGAAACCGTTACGCTCAGTCAACTCTTGTACTGCCGCCAGCGTGGTGGTTGGCAGTACAGTTTGCGGATCGGTCACTACGCCACTTTCGTGTTTTTTAACTTTGCGAACTTCATCCGCCTGGCGCTCAATCGACATATTTTTGTGGATAAAGCCCAGACCACCTTCTTGTGCCAGTGCAATTGCCAGACCGGCTTCGGTCACGGTGTCCATTGCAGCAGACAGCATAGGGATGTTCAGACGGATGTTTTTCGTCAGTTGGGTGCTGAGATCAGCGGTGTTCGGTAAGACAGTGGAGTGAGCTGGAACGAGCAGAACGTCGTCAAAAGTGAGGGCTTCTTTAGTGATTCTTAACATAGCAATATCTCCACCTGGGGGCGATTAAAACAGATAAAATATTGCCGCGGCATTATACAGGCCGAAATCGGTTGCCTCCAGTGTTTTTTCAGAAAAAGTCTTGATCCTCCTGGTCAGGCATGTAGTATCGGTTAATTAACCCTCTGATTTAAAATTTGATCTACATCACATGTCGCTACCGCCAATCGCCAATATTTTTACTGTCAGTCGCCTCAATACCACAGTGCGTCAACTGCTGGAAAATGAGATGGGCCTGGTGTGGCTCAGTGCGGAAATTTCAAATTTTAGCCAGCCCTCTTCCGGTCACTGGTACTTCACGCTGAAAGATGATGGTGCACAAGTGCGCTGTGCGATGTTCCGCAACAGCAATCGCCGGGTCACTTTCCGTCCGCAACACGGTCAGCAGGTTTTGGTACGTGCCAGCATCACGCTGTACGAGCCGCGTGGCGATTATCAGCTGATTATCGAAAGCATGCACCCTGCGGGTGAAGGCCTGCTGCAACAACAGTTCGAGCAGATGAAAGCGCGCCTGGCAGCGGAAGGTTTATTTGATCAACAGTTCAAGCAACCGTTGCCCGAGCCCGCACGTCAGGTTGGCGTGATTACCTCCGCCACCGGTGCGGCGCTGCATGATGTGCTGCGTGTTCTGCATCGGCGCGATCCCTCATTGCCCGTAGTAATCTACCCCACTCCGGTACAAGGTGTGGATGCGCCCGCAGCGATTGTGCGCGCCATCGAGCTAGCCAACCTGCGCGATGAGTGTGATGTGTTGATTGTCGGCCGTGGCGGTGGATCATTAGAGGATCTGTGGAGTTTTAACGACGAACGCGTCGCGCGGGCGATCTTTGCCAGCTGTTTACCGATTGTCAGCGCGGTCGGACACGAAACCGACATCACCATCGCCGACTTTGTGGCTGACCTGCGGGCGCCAACCCCTTCCGCTGCGGCAGAGCTGGTGAGCCGTAATCAGCAAGAACTGCTGCGTCGTTTGCAGTCCCAGCAGCAGCGGATGGAAATGGCGATGGATTTCTATCTGGCTGAGCAGCAGCGCCGCTTCACACGCATTCATCACCGCTTACAGCAGCAACATCCTCAGTTACGCCTGGCGCGTCAACAAACCACGCTGTTCCAGCTGCAACGCCGCCTCGGTGAAGCGATGGATCAACGGCTGCGTTTAGCCAGTCGCCAACAGGATCGCCTGCTCCACCGTCTCAACACGCAACAGCCACAGGGCCGTATTCATCGTGCACAACAGCAAATGCAGCAGTGGCAATATCGCTTACAGCAGGGTATGGAAAAACAGCTCAACCACAATCGTCAGCGCTTTGGTACGCTGGCGGCACAGCTGGAAGGCGTCAGTCCCTTGGCGACGTTGGCTCGTGGCTTCAGTGTCACCACCGATACCCAAGGCCAACTGGTGAAGAAGACCAGGCAACTGCACAAAGGCGATTTGCTGCGCACACGTCTGGATGATGGCTGGGTGGAAAGCCAGGTGACCACTCTCGAACCCCTCAAATCACGCAGTCGTAAAGCACGTACCTAACTGAAAAACTATACTTCTGGCATGTTCACTCACGGCCAGGAGTTACTATGCCTTACAGCGTTATTCCTCCGTACATGCTACGCAATATCATTGACCACTGTTCAGGTGCACCTCAAGATTCCGCTCGCCGCACCCTCACCCATGTTCAACAACTGATGGCTGAGCACAATCGTCCCAATATCGGCGTTGCGACTTCGCCACCGGGCACAGTGCTACGTGCCATTTATGATGCTGAAAATACACAAAACTTGCCTGGCACACTGATTCGGGATGAAGGCCAACCCACCAATGGCGATGTGGCGGCTGAAGAAGCCTGGAACTATCTTGGCATCACCTACGACTTCTACTGGCAAACCTTCAAGCGCAATTCTCTGGATAACAAAGGGCTGAAACTGGACGGCACCGTACACTATGGCAAGGCATATCAGAACGCCTTCTGGAACGGCCAACAGATGGTGTTTGGCGATGGCGACGGTGTGATATTCAACCGCTTCACCATCGCCTTAGATGTGGTGGCGCACGAACTGACGCACGGGGTGACGGAAACCGAGGCGGGGTTGGTCTATTTCCAGCAGTCTGGTGCGCTGAATGAATCGATGTCCGATGTGTTCGGTTCACTGGTTAAACAGTTTCATCTTAAACAGAGCGCCGATCAGGCTGACTGGATCATTGGTGAAGGATTGCTGGCAAAAGGCATTCATGGCCGCGGTCTACGTTCGATGTCTGCACCTGGCACCGCCTATGACGATCCTCAACTCGGCAAAGATCCCCAACCTGCCGATATGGCGCACTACATTGAAACACGCGATGACAATGGCGGTGTGCATCTCAATTCAGGCATACCCAACCGGGCCTTCTATCTCGCCGCTAAGGCACTGGGAGGCTTTGCATGGGAGCTGGCGGGGCAAGCCTGGTATGACACCTTATGTGATAAAGCACTGCCGCAGGATGCCGATTTCAGTACCTTTGCCCACTTTACCATCGAGCATGGCGGCAAACGCTTTAACCGTTCGGTAGCGGAAGCGATTCAAGCCGCGTGGCAGCAGGTAGGCGTAACGTGAACATTCAATTGAGTGATGACGCCATCATTGAGCTGGCACGCGAGGGCGGTATCGCCTTTATCCCCCGTTTACGCGGAGAACGACGCATTGCTTTGGGGCAACTGCCCGAACCGCAAAAACAGCGCGTCTGCAACGTGCTGGAACAGGCGCTGCCGCTGGGCGAGCCAGAAGATCAGGCAGCCAATCTTGGACGCGGCGATCAACGCTATTTCCGTATTCAAATCACTTATGCCACACATCAGGAAGCGGGATCAGTCGTGATTTTGATTCCGGAGACGTTGGCCTCTCCTGAGCTGGAGGCGCTGTGGCGTGACGGCCAGTAATCTCAGAGATCTCCCAAAGCAGGCTGTAACTTACTGACTATAATCATTAAGTGGCTAGCTAGTCCACGTCGAAGAAAACACCCTTAGATGAGGTCTCTGCTATGACACAAAAGAAGCAACGAGGCGGTGCTGGGAACTTTGCAGAGGACCCAGAGCGTGCCAGGGAAGCCGGCAGTGCTGGCGGCAAAGTCAGTGGGGGCAATTTCAGAAACGATCCTGAGAGAGCCAGGGAAGCTGGAAGAAAAGGAGGTCAAAAAAGCCGTCGCCCCTCCAAGCAGCAGTAAATAAGGTACCTTAAGGGAATGTGTGCGCCACGGATGGTTATAAAAAAAGGCCGACATCATGATGTCGGCCTTTCTCATATTTAAGGCAACTTACTTGCTGTCTGGCAACGCGTAAGCAATCACGTAATCACCACGGTCTGGTGACTGGCGAGCACCACCTGCAGAGATCAGGATGTACTGTTTACCATTTTTCGGTGAAACATAGCTGATCGGACCGCCCTGGCTGCCCACTGGCAGACGTGCTTTCCACACTTCTTTACCGGTTGAGCTATCAAAGGCGCGCAGATAGTAATCCTGCGTACCGGCGATGAACACCAGGCCGCCCTGAGTCGCTAAAGTACCGCCCAGCGTAGGCATACCGATTGGCATCTGTGCATGCATCTTGATACCAAATGGACCGGTATCCTGCACCGTACCCACTGGCACCTGCCAAACAATCTGGCGGGTTTTCATGTCGATAGCAGACAAGGTTCCGAACGGTGGCGCCTGGCACGGAATGCCCAGCGGTGACATGAAGCGGTTTTTGTTCACCGCATACGGCGTACCTTTCAGCGGAACCGCACCCATACCGGTGTTGATGGCTTCACCACCGTTGCTGGCAGCCGATTTAGTGGTGTCCTGAGGAATCATCTGCACCCACAAGCCCAGACGCATGTCGTTGACGAACATGTACTGGTTGTTCGGGTCAAACGAGATGCTGCCCCAGTTCATCCCACCCAGAGAACCTGGGAAGCTGAGAGACTTATCTGTATCGGGTACGGTGAACAGGCCATCGTAACGCATGCCTTTGAAGGCAATACGGCAGACTAACTGGTCAAACGGTGTTGCACCCCACATATCAGACTCGGTCAGCTTCTGGTTGCCAATGTTTGGCATTTCCACTGAGTGCGGCTGAGTTTTGGTGTACTGCTCGTTCGGGATATGACCCTGCGGCATTGGCTGCTCTTCAACTTTCGTTAAAGGCTTGCCGGTCAGGCGATCCAGCACCCAAATCATGCCGGTTTTCGCACCGATAACTACAGCAGGCTTGGTCGTACCATCCTTCATCGGGAAGTCGACCAGGCTCGGCTGCATTGGCAGGTCAAAGTCCCACAGATCGTTATGCACGGTCTGATAAACCCACTTCTGCTTACCGGTGGTGGCATCCAGCGCAAGGATAGACGCGCCATAGGTGTGATCCAGCTTGGTACGATCTGCACCATACAGGTCAACAGATGAGCTACCCATCGGCAGGAACACGGTGTTCATGGCTGGGTCGTAAGACATCGGAGCCCATGAGTTCGGGGTACTACGGGTGTAGTCTTTGCCCGGCATCAGAACGGCATTTGGATCAACATTACCTGGGTCAAACGCCCAACGCATCTGACCGGTGATCACATCAAAGCCACGCAGCACACCGCCAGGCATATCCGTCTGTACGTTATCCGCTACACGGCCACCCACCACAACGGTGGTACCCGCCACTTGAGGTGCTGAAGTTAACTGATATTGTGGATCTGGCGCAGCGCCAAGACCTTTTTTCAGGTCAACCACACCGTGGTCACCGAAGTCTTCACAGAACTCACCGTTGTCGGCGTTGATAGCAATCAGACGCGCATCAATGGTGTTCATCAGAATACGACGCTGGCAGGTATCACCTGCCGCCAGTGCTGGCGCAGGAACCGGCGTTGAGCCCGGCTGCGTTGGCTGCTGCACAGGTTTGGTCGCATCGAAATACGCCAGACCACGGCAACGGTTCCACACTTCGGCTTGCGCGTTGATTTCACGCTTCCAGATCTGCTTACCGGTATCAGCTGCAACCGCAATCACGTTGTTGTGTGGGGTGCAAAGATACAGTGTGTTACCCACTTGCAGTGGCGTTTCCTGATCTTCTGCGCCGTTACCGGTTGGGCTGATTGGCGTATCGCCCGTGTGGAAGGTCCATGCAACCTGTAGGTCTTTAACGTTATCACGGGTAATCTGGTCGATTGCCGCAAAACGGTCGCCTTCTGGCGTACGGCCATAGCTGCTCCAGTCCTGCTGTGGCTTAGACTTGTCTACCGGAATCAGCGGCAGTTGTTTGCCTTCAAACGCAACGGTTGGATGCGGCTGGAACATCTGAACGAAAGTCGCCACCATACCCACAGCGATGACCGCAGACAGCACGTAAGACACTTTCGCCAGCGAGCTTTTGCCTTCACGCTTACGCAGTGCAGGCCATGTCAGGAACGCCAGCAGCATCAGGCCCGCTGGGACCATCAGACGAGAAACCAACTGCCAGAAATGGAAGCCTGCGTCGAACAGCGCCCAAATCAGGGTGCCAACGAAGACCAGAATAAACAGGGTGACGGCAGAGGATTTGCGACGGAAGAACTGAATCGCCGACAGCAACATCACAATACCGGAAATGAGGAAGTACCAACTGCCGCCCAAAGCGACCAACTTGCCGCCACCGATCGCGAAGAACAGACCGACAGCCAGAAGGACCAGCCCGAACAATACAGACCAGATACTCAGCCCTTTACAGGGACGAGCGGAATTTTCTGCCATAACAAAAACTCTCCTGAAAAAATAACGCGCTGGTGCCGATACGCCATTGGCAGCCGGTGACAATGCTCCCGCCGAAACTGGCGGCAAGAGCTAATCCGTTACGCTTTATTTTAAATCTATTGGTACGGGTACAATGCCCGTGATTCGGCGCTTGTGAGCGAGGACACATCGCAGGTGAGAGTCATTCTCGCTTCAAGGCGGCAGGATTGTACCACCTGGTACATTAGAAAGTGAACATCCATAACGAAGGAGTTACTGGCTAATAGCATTTTTGCTACAAAACCAGTCGTAAGGTATTAATAAATATGACGCCCCTAAGGTGAGATTTTTAGAGCGTTGTGAATTCAGGCACGAATTCGACACGCTTTTTCGAGATCAACCCGTGTCCGTGCTGGCAAAAATAGTCCACTGCACCGCAGGCTTTCAGCACCTGTAGCGGCTGCTGGCAATCCGGGCAGACCGCGCGTTGGGCATAATGGTGATGGCAATTATCGCAAGTGAAGCCGGTATCGGTAGGGTTGAGAGCGTGCTGGCAGTGGGGGCACAAATGGGGCATAGATTCTCCTTGTTACATTTTTCGCGCCTGATATGGCGCAAGTCGTAGCGGCGTGATCCCATTTTAAAGCCAAAAAAAAGGGCCCGTATGGGCCCTCATCATATTAACGTTTGTTTTTCTTCAGGTGCGACATCAGACGCTGACGTTTACGCTGCTGCGTTGGCGTCAACAGATTGCGTTTGCCCGCATACGGGTTATCGCCCTCTTTAAACTGAATACGAATTGGCGTACCCATGACGTTAAGTGAACGACGGAAGTAGTTCATCAGATAACGTTTATAAGAATCTGGCAGATCCTTCACCTGGTTACCGTGGATCACCACGATAGGCGGGTTATAACCACCGGCATGAGCATATTTCAGCTTCACGCGACGGCCACGCACCAATGGCGGCTGATGGTCATCTGACGCCATGGTCATAATACGTGTCAACATCGCAGTGCCGACGCGTTTGGTTGAGCAATCGTAGGCTTCGGTCACGGACTCGAACAGATTACCCACGCCGCTACCGTGCAGTGCCGAGATAAAGTGGATGCGCGCGAAATCGATAAAGCCCAGACGGAAGTCCAGCATCTCTTTGACTTCTTCTCTGGCTTCTTGCGTCATGCCATCCCACTTGTTGACCACGATCACCAGTGAGCGTCCGCTGTTGAGGATAAAGCCAAGCAGCGACAGATCCTGATCGGAAATGCCTTCACGCGCATCAATCACCAGCATCACCACGTTGGCATCTTCGATGGCCTGCAAGGTTTTGATGACGGAGAACTTCTCGACAGTTTCCGTGATCTTACCGCGCTTACGTACACCCGCAGTGTCGATCAGCACGTATTCGCGCTCATCACGCTCCATCGGGATATAGATGCTGTCACGTGTTGTGCCTGGCATGTCGTAGACCACAACACGGTCTTCGCCAAGAATACGGTTAGTTAACGTGGATTTACCTACGTTAGGGCGACCAACGATAGCCAGCTTGATCGGCAAGGTGGTGGGATCGAAATCTTCTTCTTCCTCTTCCTCGAGTGCCTGATCGTTCTCTTCTGCTTCTAACGCGGCCCAATAGGCAGCGTTCTCTTCTTCTTCCGTTAGCTCGACTTCTGGAACGATTTCGTCCATCCACGGCAGCAGTGCTGCTTCGAGCAAGTTGTTTACACCGCGACCATGCGAGGCAGCGATGGGATGAATTTCACCCAAGCCCAGCGCGTAGAAATCCAACACCGCAGCATCCGGATCGATGCCGTCCGTTTTGTTGGCGACCACAAAGGTGGCTTTTTCACGTGCTCGCAAATGATTGGCGATCTGCTGATCGGCCGGCATGACGCCTGCACGCGCATCAACCATAAACAGCACCACATCGGCTTCTTCGATCGCCAACAGCGACTGTTCTGCCATGCGGTTTTCGACGCCTTCCTCGGTGCCATCAATACCACCGGTATCGATAACAATAAATTCGCGCCCTTCCACTTCGGCGCGACCATATTTGCGATCGCGAGTCAGTCCAGGAAAATCCGCTACCAGCGCATCACGAGTGCGCGTTAAGCGGTTAAATAGCGTAGATTTTCCCACATTGGGACGCCCAACCAGCGCGACCACAGGTACCATAACACTTGCCTCAGTTTTGAAAATTAATCGCCCGAATGGCGTGATTATAACGACATTTGCCGGAAGGCGTCAGGCTGAAGGCGCAAAGAATACCATGCCTGACAAAAAACGAAACGGCCCCTGACGAATCAGGAGCCGTAAAAGCGAGCGGGAAATCGATCCCCGCAGAGCCAGATCTTAACGCGTGATGGCGTAAACTTCGCCGCCCTTCGCCTGAATCAGTAGCTTATCACCCGCCACGACCGGCTCAGTCTGGAAGCCATCGCTGTCCAGTTTCTGCTGCGCGACAAAGCGACCATCCAGCGTGTTGATCCAGTGCAGGTAGCCTTCGCTATCACCCACGACCAGATAACCGTTGAACAGCACAGGTGAAGTCAGATTACGGTGCAGCAAATCACTCTGACGCCAGATGGCCACGCCACCGTCAGCATTCAGCGCAATCACACGGTCGTCTTGATCGACCAGATAAATACGGCCCGCATCAATCACCATATCTTTCACGCCGCCGATTTCACGTTTCCACAAAATCTGGCCTGAGCGCAATTCCAGTGCCGTCAGGTTACCGTTGTACGCCAGCGCGTAAACGACACCATTGACCACAACTGGCGTAGTATCCACATCACTAAGACGATCAATTTCAGTGGCGCCGCTCGGCTGCGAAATACGCTGCTGCCAAATCAGCTGCCCCTGGTTCAGGATCACGGCACTGACACGACCGTTATCACCGCCGACAATTGCACCACCAAAGGCCACGGTTGGGGCAGATTCGCCACGCAGTGACAGCGCAGGCATGTCCAGATTCACGCTCCATTTGATGGCGCCGCTGCTCTGATCCAAACCTTGCAACATACCGTTGCTGGTATGAATCAGCACCAGACCGTCGCTAACCACCGGGCGCGACAAGGCTTCACCGGCGACTTTGGTCTGCCAGGCGATGCTGCCATCACTGTTGTTTAGCGCAAAGACCTGGCCACGTTCGCTGCCGATATAGATGCGATCGCTGGTAGCGGTAATACCGCCAGAGAGCAGTGCAGAAATGTTTTTCGAGAAGAAGCCGGTTTTCTCAGAGAGATTAACTTTCCATTTCTCTTTACCGTTGCTGGCATCCAGCGCTTTCACCACACCAAAGCGGTCAGCCGCATAGACGGTGCCATCCTGCCAGGCCGGATGCAAATTGGAATAGAAATCGCCAACGCCATCACCCACAGAGGTGCTCCAGGCAGTCTGTGGCGTAAACTGGTTTTCCACTTTCGGCAGCGGGGCCATTTTCACTACATCTTCTTCGCCGCTGAACAGCGAGCAACCGCTGAGGAGGGTGACTGAAATCAGCCCTGGCAGCAGGTATTTACGTAATTCCATGTGCGCTCTCTTGACTGGCTTAGCTTAAGTTATTCATCTTCATCTGCAGCATCTGCTTCAACGCAGGAGAGGCCTGCGATTCAGCGCCTTTGCTCCAGGCATCACGTGCGCCCTGCTTATCGCCTTTACTCAGCAGTGCTTCACCACGAATGTCCGCAATAATGGCTGTCCAGCCATCACCCTTAACATTGTTGAGGGTAGTCAGTGCGGCATCAGCCTGGTTTTGTTGCAGTTGAATGCGCGCCAGACGCAGGTTAATCACCGCCTGCAGGTTGGCATCTTTGGTGTCTTTCAGCCCGCTTTGCAACAGCGTAATGGCTTTGTCTAGCTGATTGGCTTCGACGTACTGCTTCGCCAAATCCAGCGACGCCAGTGCACCGTAGGTGTTGTTGTTTTCACTGGCAAACGTCGCGACGGCTTCCAGCGTCTGAGGCTTGTCAGCCTGCATCGCCGTGGTCAACTGTTGATACTGTGCCGATGCGGCTTTATCTGCACCATCCTGATGGCTGGTCCAGAAACGCCAGCCACCCAGCGCAGCGATGCCGATGATCACACCCACAGCCAGTGCTTTACCGTTGTTGGCAAAGAACTGACGCAGTGCGTCAACTTGTTCGTTTTCGTTGCTGTAAACTTCCACGCAATCCCTCTCCTGTAAATGGCTGTCGCAGTGCTACGCTGACTGCAGCAGCGTGCGCAACGTTGCTGCGGCTTCGCTCTGGGCGATAGTTTGTTGATCGCCGGTTGCCAGATTTTTGACGACAACCTGACCGGTTTTCACTTCATCTTCACCCAGCACCAGCGCAATGCGTGCGCCCCACTTGTCTGCACGGCCAAACTGCTTCTTGAAGTTACCACCACCGAAGTTCGTCATGAGCTTCAGTGCCGGATCAGCATCACGCAGTTTTTCCGCCAGTTGCATCGCGGCAGACTGAACGCCCTGCCCCGAAGCGATAACATAGACATCAACAATGCGCGTCGGTTCAAAATCTGGATTAACCGCCTGAACCAGCAACACCAAACGCTCCAGACCCATCGCGAAACCAACGGCTGGCGTGGCGCGTCCACCTAACTGTTCAACCAGGCCATCATAGCGGCCACCGGCACACACGGTACCTTGCGCGCCGAGGCTGCTGGTCACCCATTCGAAGACGGTACGGTTGTAATAGTCGAGACCACGCACCAGACGCTGATTCACGGTATAAGCAATGCCCGCATCGTCCAACAGGGCACACAGGCCGTCGAAGTGCGCACGAGAATCTTCGTCAAGGTATTCGTTCAGGGTTGGCGCGTCATTCAGCAGAACCTGCACGTCCGGGTTCTTGCTGTCCAGCACGCGCAGCGGGTTGCTGTACATGCGGCGTTTGCAATCTTCGTCCAGCTTCTCTTTATGCTGTTCGAGGAAAGCCACCAGTGCATCACGATAGTTAGCACGCGCTTCAAGTGAGCCGATGGAGTTCAGTTCCAGACGCACGTGATCAGCAATACCCAACGCTTTCCACCAACGTGCAGTCATCATAATCAGTTCGGCATCGACATCCGGTCCTTGCAGACCAAACACTTCAGCGCCAATCTGATGGAACTGGCGATAACGGCCTTTTTGCGGACGCTCGTAGCGGAACATCGGGCCGATGTACCACAAACGCTGTTCCTGGTTGTAGAGCAAGCCATGCTCGATACCGGCACGCACGCAGCCTGCGGTACCTTCTGGGCGCAGCGTCAGACTTTCACCGTTGCGGTCGTCGAAGGTATACATCTCTTTTTCAACCACATCGGTGACTTCACCGATTGCGCGTTTAAACAGCGGCGTTTGTTCCACAATCGGTAAGCGAATTTCGCTAAAACCGTAACTGGCCAGCACCTGCTTCAGGGTGCCCTCAATACGCTGCCAAATCGCGGTATCCGCTGGCAGGTAATCGTTCATCCCACGGATCGCTTGAATATTCTTCGCCACGTTAGAATCTCTTAATACAAAAAAACCTGTCCGGCATCATACCTTATGAGGATGAAACCGCACAGGTTCATTCACAAACTGGCGCGCGGCGAGCGCGCACCGTCCCTTATTTTTCCAGCTGCTGCACGTTAATGCGGCGGCTTTCATCCAGCATACTGGCCTTGGCACGAATGCGCGCTTCCAACTGGTCAATCATGTTGTCGTTATCAAGACGGTCACGTTGACGCACGCCGTCTTCGTAGAAACCACTTTTGCGGCTACCGCCCGTCACGCCCATGGTTGAAACCGTCGCTTCGCCCGGACCGTTCACCACGCACCCGATGATGGAGATATCCATTGGCGTGATAATGTCTTCAAGACGTTCTTCCAGCGCATTCACAGTACCGATCACGTCAAACTCCTGACGTGAGCAGGTTGGGCAGGCAATGAAGTTAATGCCGCGAGAACGAATACGCAGTGATTTCAGAATGTCATAACCGACTTTGACTTCTTCAACCGGATCGGCCGCCAGCGAGATACGCAGCGTATCGCCAATACCTTCTGCCAGCAGCAAACCGAGGCCGATAGCCGATTTCACCGAACCGGCACGCGCGCCGCCTGCTTCGGTGATACCGAGATGCAGTGGCTGATCAATGGCTTTCGCCAGCAGACGATAAGATTCAACGGCGAGGAAGACGTCAGAGGCTTTAACACTCACTTTGAATTGATCAAAGTTGAGGCGATCGAGGTGATCAACGTGACGCATAGCGGATTCAAGCAGCGCCTGAGGCGTTGGCTCACCGTATTTTTCCTGCAGATCCTTTTCCAGTGAACCGGCGTTAACGCCAATACGGATAGGAATATTGTAGTGACGCGCGCAATCCACCACCTGGCGAATACGCTCGTTGTTGCCGATGTTGCCCGGATTGATACGCAGGCAATCTACGCCGTATTCGGCGACTTTCAAGGCGATGCGATAGTCAAAATGAATGTCCGCCACCAGCGGCACATTGACCTGTTGCTTAATCAGTTTGAACGCTTCAGCCGCATCCATGGTAGGCACAGAAACACGGACGATATCGACACCGACTCGCTCAAGCTGGCGAATCTGGTTAACCGTGGCTTCCACATCCGTGGTGCGGGTGTTGGTCATTGACTGAACGGCAATGGGCGCACCATCACCAACCGGCACCTTGCCGACGTAAATCCGTGTTGATTTGCGACGGATAATGGGTGCTTCGTTATGCATATTCTCTCTCCACAATTACCCGGAAAGCGCGCTGCGCGTTATTGCGCACCCAGCGTCAGACGGGCAACCTGGTTATTACGGATAAAACGACTTAAATCAACGGGCTGATTCTGATATTGCACATCAACCGCACCTGGAGCACCAATTTTCAGACGATACGGAGGCGTTCCAGACAGGCTGAGCTTACCGCCGCTGCGTTGCAGTCCGCTGAACAGCTTCTTACCGGTCGCGTCTGTGACTTCCAACCAGCAGTCCGCTTTGAAATTCATGACGACAGCGTTCGGGTCGCCCGCTGGCTCGCTGACTGCGGCATTGCCCGTCGGCATTTGACCCGCCGGAATGCTGTTGGCCGGAGCCGGTGAAGTGGCTGCTGGCGGTGCGTTGTCAACAGGCGCCTGGCTTGGCGAGACCACCGCGTTATCGCTAGTTGCTGCCGGAGAAGAGGTGTTCGCCACGGGAGCATTGCTGCTGGTGTTCGGCGTTGCAACGGCACCGGCACCATTGTCGACCGGTGTGCCTGCTGCATTGGTGTCTGTATCTGCAGCACTGTCAGTGCTGCTATCACCCAACGGAATTGACTGGCTGCTATCGTTGCTGCTGCCATTCTGGTCCGCCATAGAGACCAGATCCGCCTGCGAGGCTTTATGGTTCTGCCACCACCAGGCACCTGTCAGGCCGATGACCACAAAGACCACCAGCCACGTGAAAATCATCAACCAGCCATCGCGCTTTTTACGGCGTTTGCCCAATGAGAAGCTCTGCATCGGCTCAATTTTAGCCGCGCGCACCGGTGCCTGTTTTGCCATCATCGGCAACAGGTCATCCTCCGGCACATGCACCAGACGAGCATAAGAACGGATATAACCTCGCAGGAAAGTTGAGGCTAAATCAGCTGGTGATTTGTCCTCTTCAATATCCCGCACGGTAGAAAGTTTCAGGCACAGGCGTTCAGCGACGTTTTGCTGGGTCAGTCCCATCTGCTCACGGGCCAGACGCAGGCGTTCACCTGTGGAATGTACTGCAGAATTCTCTTGAGTGGCTTCAGTATTCATTAGCAAAATAACGCTGGTACTGTATCGATTGTGGAAAACTTCGCGCCAACAGATCGCCATAACGTGTAACGTCAGCAGCGTTTCCCTGTTGCGCGGCGAAACGTATTTGTAACCACAGGCTGTCTGCCGTTGCGGGCAACCGCTGGTGGTACACTTCTAATAACAGCTGAACCGCCGTGCGATCCTGCTGCTCAAGACGCCTTTCCACTTCCGCAAGCAGATGACTCCCCTGCTCCGGTGCGGCATCCAGCGCGTGGCCTAGTGGCTCGCGCGCTGCGGCACTCTCTCCAGCCTGCAGGTAACAATAGCCCGAAAACAGAAATGCATCCTGCCGGGCATCTATTTCCTGCGCTGCGATCGCCAGCTTAAACTGTTGATGCGCTTCGTCATACTGCCTTAAACCGCAGAGAAACGCACCGTAATTGTTAGCGACATAGCCATTCGTTGGCGCTAACTTCTGAGCGCGTTGGTAGTGCCAATGTGTCTGCGCGCTATTCTGCTGCGCCTGTGCCAATCGCGCAAGCGCCAACGGCACGCGGTAGTCCTTGGGTGCGGCACGTTCTGCACGTAATAGATTGCGGTGCGCCGCGCCATAATCTTTCACAGCCAGATAGTGTAATCCTAACTGTAGCCTGATGTCAGCGGCACGGGTGTTGGGGGGTGGATTGACACAACCACTTACAACAAAGCAAGCCACAACCACCGCGAGTAATCCTTTACGCATTTCTGTCTCTCCTGCTCAAAATCGAGCAGAGAGACTGGCACGCCTCACGCCCGGTGAATATCACCAGGCGACGGGTTTCAGAGCGCCTTCACAGAGATGGTTTCACCGGCCATTTTCTTACGCAGTGTGCGCTTGGTACGGTCAATCACATCCCCTGCCAACTGACCACAGGCGGCATCGATATCATCGCCGCGCGTCTTACGCACGATAGTGGTAAAACCGTAGTCCATCAGCACTTTGGAGAAGCGGTCAATACGGCTGTTTGAGCTGCGGCCGTAAGGTGCACCAGGGAAGGGGTTCCATGGAATCAGGTTGATTTTGCACGGTGTCTCTTTCAGTAAGGCCGCCAGTTCATGCGCATTGTCGGTGCTGTCATTGATGTGATCCAACATCACGTACTCAATGGTCACACGGCCCTGATTGGCATTTGATTTGCCGATATAACGCTTCACTGCAGCCAGGAAGGTTTCGATGTTGTACTTTTTGTTGATCGGCACAATTTCATCACGGATGGTATCGTTCGGCGCGTGCAGTGAAATCGCCAGCGCAACGTCGATCATATCGCCCAACTTATCCAGTGCGGGAACTACGCCTGAAGTCGAAAGCGTCACGCGACGTTTTGACAGACCAAAACCAAAATCGTCCAGCATGATGTCCATCGCAGGCACCACGTTGTTGAGGTTGAGCAATGGCTCACCCATGCCCATCATCACCACGTTGGTGATCGGGCGCTGGCCGGTGATCTTAGCTGCGCCGATGATTTTCGCCGCACGCCATACCTGACCAATGATTTCGGAGACGCGCAGGTTACGGTTAAAGCCCTGCTGCGCGGTCGAACAGAATTTGCACTCCAGCGCACAACCTACCTGCGAGGAGACGCACAGCGTTGCACGGTCGGCTTCCGGGATATACACGGTTTCTACCAGCTGATCGCCCACGCGGATCGCCCATTTGATGGTGCCATCGCTGGAACGCATCTCTTCCGCCACTTCCGGCGCACGAATTTCAGCGCGTTGCATCAGTTTGCCACGCAGCACTTTGTTGATATCCGTCATCTGCTCGAAATCGTCGCAGCAGTAGTGGTACATCCACTTCATGACTTGATCAGCGCGGAACGGCTTTTCGCCCATTTCAAGGAAGAATTCACGCATCTG
Source organism: Type-D symbiont of Plautia stali (assembly GCF_001485335.1). Lineage (NCBI taxonomy): Bacteria > Pseudomonadati > Pseudomonadota > Gammaproteobacteria > Enterobacterales > Enterobacteriaceae > Type-D symbiont of Plautia stali. The sequence continues at coordinate 56,182 of NZ_BBOC01000001.1, forward strand.
CTGACGGTTAAGATCCAGCAGGTTAATTTTTTCGTTTTTTGGGGAAACAACCACGGGGGAAGCGGACGACGGCGTCACAATCTGTTCGGACATAATGTTCTCTGGCCTCGTTGTTACACGTTACGGCTCTGGTTAAGAATAGGAAAAAAAAGGCGCCCTCGCTGAGGCTGGCTCAACAAGGGCGCATAATTGTACTACATCTGCTGCATGATGCCAGGGGGAACGACTTTACTTAAGCGTAAAAGGTGTAAAGACGTTTATCCGCATCAGCTGCAACGCACTTAGCGAGTGCGTGGGCAGACTTCGTTCTCAGCGAAGAAGTAAGCGATTTCACGTGCAGCAGACTCAGCTGAGTCAGAACCGTGGGTCGCGTTCTCGGTGAAGCTGTCAGCGTAATCAGCACGCAGAGTACCGGCCAGTGCGTTGTCTGGGTTGGTAGCACCCATCAGGTCACGGTGACGCTGAACGGCATTTTCGCCTTCCAGAACAGAAACAACAACGGGACCAGAAGTCATGAACTCTACCAGACCATCGAAGAATGGACGGCCTTTGTGCTCAGCGTAAAAGCCTTCTGCCTGCTCTTTGGTCAGGTGCAGCATTTTCGCGCCAACGATTTTGAAGCCTGCGCTTTCAAAACGGTTGTAGATAGCACCAATCACGTTCTTAGCGACAGCATTTGGTTTAACGATTGAGAAAGTACGTTCGATTGCCATGATGACCTCTAGTTAGCATCCTGAAGAAACCGGGAACTCGCTCCCGGTAAGAAAACGCGCCGATTATAGGGACATCATCAGGCGTTGCCTATTGCCGATTGGTGGAATTATCGAAAATAATTGATTTTTGTCGGGGCGGACACGCGCAAAATCTGGCATAGCGTGGATTCAGCCGCGAATAAATGAGACGGATGCCAGTTGCCCCGCTTCATCCATCACCACCAGTTGATACGGGCCCGGCTCACTCAACACCAGTGCGGCACTGTTTTTCTCCGCTTCCTGCTCAACGGGTTGTCCATTCAAAAACCACCAGCGCTGCTCCCCTTTTCCGCCCTGCACCGCCACCTGTAACATCAATACCACTTTGCCCGGCAGCGGCTGCACGCGCTGGCCGTTAATGACGCCGGTGATCACCATTGGTGGCGCATTGCCTTGGTTTAACGGCGGGCAGCGCGGGTCAATCGGCGGTAAACGCTGTTCGCGGCGCTCTGCTAAGGGTAGCCAGGGCTCAAGCGGTAAGGGCCACATCAGCCGCTCATGGCTTTGCGCACCCGGGCAGTCTGCCGCCACACGTAAGCCTTGGCTATTCAGCCAGTACCGCTGGCGTAAACCGTTAACGCTCTCCTGACCGGGTGCCAATAGCGTGGGCGGCACCGTTTGATTCAGCACCCAACTTTGGCGACGCTGGCGGCAGTTGTCGTCACCCGTCGGTAAAGGCTGACCTCCTGGCCAGCAAATGCTCATGGCGCTGACCGAGTCCGGGCGCGGGTCACGCGGTGCACCGCGCACCGACATGTGCCCCGCCAGCAGATTGTTGACCTGATTCATTACCGGCACAGCCGAGGCAAAACCAAACTGCCCGGCGACGGGCGTGGCGTCAGGTCTGCCGACCCATACACCAATCAGATAACGTGGCGTGATGCCAATGGTCCAGGCATCCCGATAGCCATAGCTGGTGCCGGTTTTCCATGCCAGTGGTGCGATATCCGGCACCGCGCCAGAGGGTAACGCTTCACCTGCCAGTATGCGCCGAATAATCCAGGCTGCTCCGGGTGAGAGCAAGGGCCGTTCCAGCAGAGGCTGGTCAGGTAACCAGCGCAGTTGCGCCGCATTACCCTGGCGGGCAAAGGCGCTGTAGGCCGCGACAATATCATCCAGCCTTGCGCCCGTGCCGCCCAGGATCAATGACAGGTTGGGCTCGGCTCCAGCCGGGAATCGCAGGTTCAAGCCCACATTGCGTAAGCGCGCCGCCACCGTTTTCGGGCCGAGCGTGTCCAGTAACTGCACCGCGGGCAGATTCAGCGAACGTTCCAGCGCTTCACTGGCACTGACCGGGCCATGAAAACCGGCATCAAAATTGCCCGGACGATAATCGCCAAAGCGGCGCGGCACATCCTGTAACAGCGATTCACCGTGGATCAGCCCTTCATCCAGCGCCATACCATAGACAAAAGGCTTTAGCACCGAACCGGGCGAGCGCACGCTGGCGATCATATCGACATGGCCAAAGCGGCTGTCGTCATTGAAAGACACCGAACCCACATAGCCACGCACCTTCATATTGCTGTGATCGACCACCAGCAGTGCTAGCGAGGTGCGCGGTGGCAACTGAGTTTTAAGCGAAGTGGCCAGACTCTCCAACTCACGCTGTAGCGACACATCAATCGTGGAGGTAATTTTATTGTCGGGTGAGAGTGACAGCAGACGACGCGCCAGTAACGGGGCCATTTGCGGCGTCTGACGCGGCGGCAGCCAGACGGACTCCTGTTTGATATCAGCGACATCTTGCGCCGACCACACCCGATACTCAGCGAGACGATCCAGGACTTTGTTGCGGGCGGCTTCCGCACGTTGCGGCCAGCGGTCTGGGCGCAGACGGCTCGGCGCCTGCGGCAGCACCGCGAGTAACGCCGCCTCACCTTTAGTGAGTTGTGACGGTGGCTTACCCAGCCACATCCAGCTTGCCGCTCCGACACCTTCAACGGTACCGCCAAAAGGGGCGCGATTGAGATACAGCGTCAGAATGTCGCGCTTCGACAGGTGCCACTCCAGTTGCAGTGCGCGCCACGCCTGAACCACTTTGCCACGCAGCGTACGCGGTTGCGGATCGATCAGCCGCGCGACTTGCATTGTGAGTGTACTGCCGCCCGAGACAATGCTGTGATGCAGCACGTTTTGTCCGATGGCACGCACAACCGCCATCGGGTTGATGCCCGGATGGTGCCAGAACCAGCGATCTTCGTAGGTCAGGAGTGCCTGGATATAATCAGGCGAGACCTCTTCCAGCGTGACGGGATAACGCCAGACCCCGTGTTGGTCCGCAAAACGCCACAGCGGTGTGCCATCTTCGGCCACCACGACACGCGCGGGCTGCACCTCTCGCAGCGGCAGCGGATCGAGCTGATCCAGCAACCACAAGCCCGCTAACAGCAGCAGTAAAAAAAGCGGCAGCCAGCGCCACCGCTTTAGTCGCTTTACCTTGTTCATCAATGCTTAGCGCACATTGAGTTTTTCTGGCGTGCTGCCAATCGCGCGCCACTCTGGCACATACATGGATTCCACCTGCGGCGGCGGCAGAAGATAGCTACCCGGCGTCACGGCCCGCGCCAGATACAGCAACGTGCCTGGCGTGTAGCCATCCAGCGCCAGCGCCGCGACAAAACGATCGTCGCGGAACTCAATGTGTTTGATGTTGGCCTGCTGCATATCCATCATGCTCTCTTTCAGCGCATCAGCACTGTCGCCAAGACTGGCGCTGCTGTCGCTGAGATTCTGGTTTTCCAGCTCAAGCCCCGCGGGCAACAGATCCACCACCAAAGCATCACTGACACGTTCGCTGGCCGCCACCTTCAGTCGGACCACCAGCAGTTCACCACTCTTCAGATTAGTGAGATCGGCCGGTTTCCCTTCCAGTGTGAAGTATTCACGGGTAATGCTGAGGACGTTGCTCATTGGCGACGGTGCCGTACGCGGATAACCCACCACATTCAGCGTGCCGTACAGTGGTGACGCATTGTCGCTTTTCACCGACAGCCCTTGTCGCAGCTGCGCTTCGTCGATCCCCATGTTGATTGCCTGATTGCTGCTCAACGGTTCGCTTCTTCCTTGTAGCGAGGCTTGCCACTGCTCACCTTTGTGCTGCTGTAAGGTGCGCGCAGCAAGGAACAGGGCGTTATTTTCCTGGGTGGAGAACCAGCGCTGGCCATGCACCGCTTTTGCCAGGTCAATCAGTAATGGCCCCTGCATATCTGGCAACAGCTGATTTTCCGTTAACAGCGAGAGTATCAGTGCACGATCGCGCACCGGGCTACCATAGTCTCCCAGCCAGCTATTCGGTTTACGCTCCAATCCGATTCCTTGCGCCAATGCCAGCTGCGCGCGCTGTTGATCGCCCATCAGTTTCAACGCCACGCCGAGTTGCACCAGTGCCAGACCCGATTTTGCCTGTTCACGCTTGTCATACAAGGCACGCAGTGCCCCGAGTGGTGCCTGTTGCTGGCGTGCCAATACCAAGCCGGCATAGGCTTGCACACTGAAACGCAGGCCATCGGCATCGCTGCTCCAGCTGGTTTCAATCTGTGACGGGTCCTGCAAGTAGCGCAGCAGACGCTCATCTGCACGGCTGATGACGCCTTCTGGCACGCTGTACCCCGCCTCACTGGCGCGCAACAGGAAGTCGGTGACGTAAGCGGTCAGCCAGAACTCTTCAGCGCTCTCTTTGCTCCACAGGCCAAAGCTGCCGTTGCCACGTTGCATGCCAGCAAGACGCGCAATACCGGTAGCAATCGACGCGCGGCGCGCCTCGTCTGTGCTGGTTTTGATACCTAAGGCATCCAGTTGCGCCTTGTTAGTGAATACCGACGGCCAAATCCCGCTGGCCGTCTGCTCCAGGCAGCCGTAAGGATAAGCATAAAGTTGGCTGATGAAGCTGGCGATATTCAACGGTGGTCGATTGCTAAGTGACAATTGCCCGGTCAAGGTGTCTTTTTGCAGGCCATTAAACGCGCTGGCGACAACCTGCCAACTCTGGCCGGTTTGCATCACATTATCGAAATTCAGGGTTTGTGCTGGATAGGCCGGGCGCACGCCGATGGTCCATTGATGCTCACTCGGCGCCAAAGTTTCCCCTGGCAGGCTCATGCCCGAAACCTTGACCTGCACCGCGCCTTCGCCAAAGGCTCCCTGCGCTTTCACTGGAATCTGCAAGGTGGTGCGCGCCCCTTTCGCCAGCTGCACCGAAGAGGGCACATTACCGGTCAACGCAATCAACCCCTTCGCCGTCACATCAACCTTCAATGTTTGAGGCTGATCGGTGAGGTTGGTGAGATCCAGCGCCAGCGTCGATTGGTCACCGCTGGCCATAAAGCGCGGCGTCGCCAACTCGCTGATCAGGGGTGCAGCCACCACCAATTTACGATCCGCCGAGCCAAAGCTGTCGTCACTCCACACCTGCGCCATCAGGCGTAACTCACCATTAAAGGCGGGAACAGGCAGTTCAAGTGTGCCTTCACCATTAGCGTCCAGCGTGACGGGTTGCAGCTGCTGCGCGATAATTTGCACGTCCGTCACAGGTTTCTTGCCGCCACGTGACAGCGCATCAGCATCGTCACCATCACCGCCAAAACGCAGCGCGGCCAGCTTGCCGCCGCCTTCAATCAGTTGACCATAAACATCGTATTGATCGGCGTTGTAGCGCTTGCGACCAAAGAACGCCTGCCACGGATTCGGCGTTTTGTAATCCGTGATGTTCAACACGCCACTGTCCACCGCAGACAGCAAAACCTGAACCTGCTTGGGTAACTCGCCACCTTCACGGGCGGCTTTGACCTTCACTTTTATCGTCTGCTCAGGGCGGACTTTATCCGGCGCATCCAACACCAGGTTAAGGCGACGTGCTTCCGTGGCCATTGGCAAATGCAGCAGACCCACCGCCCGTTTGGGTGTGGTGCCACTGGCTTTATCGCCGTCTCGCACGACGATAGCGCTGAGATAAAGATCGTGACGCTGCCAGCTTTCACTGACAGGAACATCAATGGTCGCGCCACCTGCAAGCACATCCAGCGGTTGCCACCACAGTGTGCCGCTGCTTGACTCCACCATCAGATAACCTTTAGCGGCCGCAGGTGATTCGACCTGCACGTGCGCAGTGTCACCCGGCTGATAGGCGCTTTTATCGATTTTCAGTTTGACCTGATCGGGACGCAGCGCACCCGTGCCGTCGGTATTGTCCTGCCACCAGTAACCGGCATTGAAGCGCACACTGCTGATAATCTTGTCACCCGCATGCACTTCCAGCCGATAGGTGCCCCACTCCACCGGGAAGCTCACTTTCTGGCTGCCACCCGCCGCGATAGTGATGTGTTGGTCATCTTCCTGCAGATCTTTTTGATCGTAACGCGACTGCCAGCCCTCGCTGTCGGAGAAGCTCCAGAAATAGTCACGACGCTCATGAATCAGGCGCACATCCAGATCCTGTGCGGCCAGTTTCTCCCCCTGAGGGTTGGCATAAACCACATCGAATTCCGCCAGACTGTTTTCAGGCACCGTCGGTTCATCACGATAACGATCGGTGCGATAATCGTAGACTGATTCGCTGTTAAACAGCGGGCGAATACCCGGCAGTGCAGGCGCAGGCCAGATGGCTTGAGTTGCGCGGCGCGTCACCGGACGGCCACCGGTTTCCAGCAGGCTGGCTTGCAAAATCAAATTCAAAGGTGAGTGACTCTCCGCCCAGTTGCTCTCCACGTTGAGCTGCAGTTTGCCGCTTTCATCCAGCTTCTCGTCGACATCGTCCAGGCTGCGCTTTAGCTCTTCGGTAATGTCACCAAACTGGTAGCCAGGGAGTGCCGTCACCGCTTCACGCGCCGGGCGCAGGAACAGTTGCCCCTGCAGTTCATTGCCTGCCGCAGGCGCGCCATAGAGATAACGCCCTTCAACCGCAAAAGTCACTGTCGCATCCGGTGCCAGCGGCTGTTCACTGTTGCTCAGCGCCAACGCCATCCGCTCTGGCAGAAAATCTTCCACATGGAATGACCAGTTTCGCGGCTGGTTATCCCCGCTGTTAATACGCAGCGTCCACTCTCCGGTCATGGCCGAAGCAGGTAACGCAAAACGCTGCTGATAGATACCGTTTTCCGGCTGCCACACAAAGGTTTGTGTGACTTCACCATTCGGCTGCACCACCTCAGCTTTCACCGGTTGCGGTGGCAGCGGCTTGCCATCCGCATCACGCAGTAAGGCGTTCACAATGACAGTTTCGCCGGGGCGATAGAGATCGCGCGGACCAAAAATAAAAAACTGTTTGTCGTAACCTTGTGGGCCGTCGATCGGGAATTCTGCCAGATCCAAGGCGGGGCGATTAAGATCGATTAGCGAGGTTTGTCCTTTTAGCGTCGCCAGCAGCAGCTTACCTTTGGCATTGGCGGGTAAACGAAGATGGCCCTGACTGTCACTGCTGCCACTTGCCAGCTGCTGGCCTTTTTCATCCAGCAGTTGCACATTGACGTCATCCAGCGGCGCGCCACTCGCCAGACTTTGCGTAAAGAGTTCCAGTTGATCCGGGAAGCTGTGCAGCGATAAGCCAATGTCGCTGAGGGTGAACAGGGTCGCGGGTTGCGTGTAGTTATAAGTGCCCGCCTGCTTCATCACCGCCAGATACACACCGGGTTGTTTGAGTGCATCAACGTCACCCAGCGGCAGCTGCATTTTTTCACGGGTGTTACGTGCTGGATTGAGGTCAAAACGACCGCTGTAGATTAAATCAGCATTTTTCAGCAGGTCGCGGGATTCCCAGTACGAAAGATTGTTGCCGTAATTCCACTGGGCGAGAAAATCGGCCAGCGCGGCACTTTTTACCCGGAAGAAGTCGACATCAATGTTATTCACATTCAGCGCCAGCACCGGTAAACCCTGCGTCAGGCGCAGCGGCAGTAATGAACCCCGGCTGGAGAAACCGACCATCGGCTGGATGTCACGCGTGGTGAGTGTCTGGTTAAAAGGGCTGGATAAGCTGCTGCCATCGGCGGCTTTGAGGCCAGCATCAACGGTGACCGTCAATTTGCGCGACGGCTCAGGATGGCGGAAGCGCAAGGTTTTGCCATTTTGCGCCAGCTCCCAGCCGCCATCAACTTTACCGCTTTTCTCATCGCTGAGGTGGATAAGCGCATTGATATCCTGCTTGCTGTCGAGCGCGGTGTTGAAGGTCAACACCAGTGCCGCCGCGCCATCCAGTTGCAGTTCTGAAAGGTCGATAACCGCGAGTGTTTTTGCCGCCTTTTGCACCGCAGGCGTATCCGCCGCTTGTGCAGGCAGCAATGTGCTGCCCAAAAGTGATCCGCCGATCAGCACACTGAGCAGCAGTCGATTAACACGTCTTGTCATGGTAAGTCCCTCACCAGCCCCAAAAGGTTAAAAAGTGTTTGCTGCGCAATTTCACATCAACCTACTCACTTTAGCAATGATACCCTTGAGATAGCGTTCACATTCCCGGACACTGGGCCTTTCTGCTTTCCGATGATTAAGAAGAGGTTGTTGCGATGACAGCTCCCCTGTTTGTATCTGCCGATTGGTTAAAAGAGCATTACACCGAGGAAACGTTGCAGGTTTTGGATGCGCGCATGTTGCCGCCTGGTCAGGAAGCGGTGCGCGATATCGAGGCAGAATATCTGGCTGGACATTTGCCGGATGCGCCTTACTTCAATATCGAAGCTTTATCCGATCACACCAGCGCTTATCCACATATGATGCCGCGCCCCGAAGCTTTTGCAGTCGCGATGCGCGAACTGGGCGTCAACCAGGATAAACATCTGGTGATCTACGATGAGGGCAACCTGTTTTCTGCGCCACGCGCCTGGTGGATGCTGCGCGCCTTTGGTTGCGTGAACGTCTCCATACTGGCGGGAGGATTACAGGGTTGGAAAGCGGCCGGGTTTGACGTTGCGACGGGGCCAGTCAGCTTGCCGGAAGGCGAGTTTGAAGCCAACTATGACAGCGCGCAGGTGAAGCGCCTGACGGATGTGCTGCTGATCAGCCATGAAGGTGGCGCACAGATCGTTGATGCCCGCGCCGCTAACCGTTTTAACGCTGAAGTGGATGAGCCCCGTCCCGGCTTACTGCGCGGACACATTCCCAACAGCCTGAACATGCCGTGGAATAATCTGGTGGTGAACGGTGCGCTTAAGCCCGCTGCTGAGCTGCGCGATCTGTTCGAGAAAGCAGGAATCAAGCTGGATCAGCCGATTGTCGCCAGTTGTGGTTCTGGCGTGACGGCGGTAGTGGTGATTCTGGCATTGACCGCTTTGGGTGTGCGAGATGTGACGCTGTATGACGGCTCCTGGGGAGAATGGGGCAGCCGCGACGATTTACCGATCGAGAAATAAACCAGGTCGCCATCAATGGCGACCCTACCATAAACCTTAAATAATGCGCTGGCTGCCTTTGAAATCACGCAGGAAGCTGCCCCAGCGGCGCTCGTAGAACGGTGTGATGTGAGCAGTAAAGAAATGGCTCACGCCCTTCTCATCGCTCACCACTTCGCAGATATCGATGGGGGCATCGTCTGCCAGCGTATCGGTAGCGACACTGCCTGCGGCCTGGATAATCTCATCAATATTGCTGTCCGCTTCAATGCCAATCAGCAGGTTCGGTTCTTCCGTGGCGCTTTCGCGGATGCTGGCAATATAAGCACGACGCACCTGCTTGTACTTGGCAAACAGCTGCGTGAGCGAATCAATCATCTGCGCCGGTGGCTCAGCGACTTCCGACAATAACAGCGCATGGCCACCTTCCAGAACGGTTTGCTGGCTAAGTGCACTGCCCTCTTCACCGATAAGATGCGCAATCTCGCCCGGAGAAAACTCTTTGCCCGCTGGCAACTTCGGATTGAGGAACAAACTCTCCCCCAACGTCATCTCGAACAGGGTTCGCGCCGGTAAACGCAAGTATGGCTGCTCCTCTTTGATCGCCTCACCCATCGCCTCTTCAGAAGTGAAGAACGGGATCACGCTACCACCGCCCTCTTTTTCCCAGTGCAGCAATTCCACCGGTGAGGTGGCATCAAATTGTTCAGCAGGACTTTCACCCGGTACCCAGACGTCAGATTCCAGTAGCAGTTGAAAAAATTCCGGACGGTGCGCGGGCTCAGTAGCGGCCAGCTTCAGCACCTCTTCAAGACGATTACTCATTTATCCAGTTCCAAAAACGGCAAGCTCAGGCAGAAGTCTGTGACTTAAGCGCTTTTTGGCCGCCATAAATGGCGGCCCTGCAGCAGCGCGTGATGCGCAGCGGCTTTATTTCAATAACAGATTGGCGACGGTACGCACGCCAAGGCCGGTTGCGCCAGCGGACCACTGATCGACAGCACTTTTGCGATAGGTCGCAGAACAGTCAATGTGCAGCCAGCCCTGCTGATATTTGCTAACGAAATACGAGAGGAAAGCGGCCGCACTGCTGGCACCGGCGGCATGTGCCGGGCTGGCGATGTTATTCAGATCGGCGAAGTTCGATGGCAGATGGCTACGATGGAACTCGGCCAACGGTAAACGCCAGAAAGCTTCGTTTTCACCGGTTGCGCTCCCCATCAGTGATTCAGCCAACACGTCGTCAAAGGTAAACAGCGCGTGATAATCGTTACCCAGCGCGGTTTTCGCTGCACCAGTCAGGGTGGCGGCATCAATCAACAGCTCAGGATTCTGCTCGCTGGCGTCAATCAAGCCGTCAGCCAATACCAGGCGGCCTTCGGCATCGGTATTCATCACTTCAACGGTTTTACCGTTGCGATAACGGATGATGTCGCCAAGACGGAACGCGTTACCGCTCACCATGTTGTCTGCACAGCACAGATACAGCTTCACGCGTTTAGTCAGGCCGCGTGAAATCGCCAGCGCCAGCGCGCCAGTCAGGGTTGCAGCCCCGCCCATATCGGATTTCATCGAATCCATAAAGGCGCTCTGCTTCAGGCTGTAGCCACCGGTATCGAAGGTGATGCCTTTACCGACCAGGCAGGCATAAACTGGCGCATTCTCATCCCCAGTCGGGTTAAAGTCCAGCGCCAACAATACCGGTGGGCGCGTTGAACCGCGGCCAACGGTGTGAATACCGGCATAACCTTGCTCGCGCAGATCTTCGCCTTTGGTGATGCGATAGCTGACAGCATCTGCGCCCACTTCTGTGATCAGATCAATAGCACCGTGTGCCAGTTGCTCTGGGCTCAGATCTTCCGCTGGCAGGTTGATGGTGTTGCGAACCCAATCAATGATCTTCAGGCGGCGATCGAATTCTGCCTGATCGTTTTCATTCAGTTCTGGCCACTCAACCTGGCGCTGGCCTTTAGGGCTGCGAAAGCCTTGCCAAAATGCCCAGCACTTCTCTAAATCCCAGCCTTCACCGCTCAGTGCAACATGGCGGATACCTTGACCGTCCAGCTTACGCCCCGCGCGCTGGATGCTCATCAGCGCATCCGCGCCAGTCAGGTGTACGGTCATGCCACTTTCAGTACTGCTCAGCAACGCTTTTTCCCCCCAGCGCGCATCGGCGGCCTGGGAGTTGAGCGTAATTGTCATCGGTTGTGTTGTCATCGCGTGGCTCCGTTGCGTTAGGTGTCACCTTGCGCCAGAACCGGCGCAAGGGGTGCATGAATTAGCGGGACGTTGCAGGGGTTAACGTCTGCAAACGACTGACCGCTTTTTTAACCAGTTCAATAGCATAATCAATCTCTTCCTCTGTGGTGAAACGGCCCAGAGAGAAGCGCAGTGAACTGTGAGCCAGCTCCTGTTCAACGCCCATGGCGCGTAGCACATAAGAGGGTTCGAGGCTGGCAGAGGTACAGGCGGAACCGGATGAGAGCGCCAAGTCTTTCAACGCCATAATCAGCGATTCGCCATCAACGTGGGCAAAACTGAGGTTCAGAATATTCGGCGCGCCCTGCTCCAGCGAGCCGTTAACCTTAACATTATCTAACTGACTCACACCGTGCCAGAGACGCTGACGCAATGTCGCAAGACGCGCCATTTCACTGTCCATCTCCTCACGCGCAATGCGGTACGCCTCGCCCATCCCCACGATTTGATGCACCGGTAACGTCCCTGAACGCATCCCTCGCTCGTGTCCACCGCCGTGCATCTGCGCATCAATCTGCAATTTAGGCTTGCGACGCACCCACAGCGCACCAATGCCTTTTGGACCATAAATTTTATGCGCGGAGAACGACATCAGATCGACCGGCAGTGTACTGACGTCAATCGGCAGCTTGCCCACACTTTGGGTGGCGTCAACATGGAACAGAATGTCTCGCGCCCGGCACAATGCGCCAAAGGCCGCGATGTCCTGAATTACTCCCGTTTCATTGTTCACATGCATCAGTGAAACCAGCACGGTATCGTCACGCAGCGCGGCTTCCAGCATCGCAGGCGTGACAATGCCGTCACTACCCGGCTGAAGCCAGGTGACGTCAAAACCTTCACGTTCCAGCTGTTGACAGCTATCCAGCACGGCTTTGTGCTCTGTCTGGCTGGTAATGATGTGCTTGCCGCGCGCCTGATGGAACTGCGCCGCACCTTTAATCGCAAGGTTATCAGCTTCAGTAGCGCCAGAGGTAAAAACGATTTCACGCGGATCGGCGTTAACCAGCTCAGCAATCTGATTGCGTGCCACATCAACGGCTTCTTCAGCCTGCCAGCCAAAACGGTGAGAACGGGAAGCGGGGTTACCGAAGGTGCCATCCAAAGTGAGGAACTGCATCATTTTGGTGGCGACACGCGGATCCGCAGGCGTGGTCGCTGCGTAATCCAGGTAGATCGGTAATTTCATTGCGCTAGAACTCCGTATATTAAATCATACGCCTTTATAGCATGAATCGACCCGTCATGCTTTACGCCACAAGTGCGTTGGCTGCGCGCTCTCACCCCAGTCACTTACTGATGTAAGCTCCTGGGGATTCGTTCACTTGCCGCCTTCTTGCAACGTAAATCATTTAGGGTCGGGATCGAGAACTATAGCGTTGGGAATTGAGAGTTTAAGAGTGGGCGACGAAAACGTTGAGGGAATGAATGCCGTCATGCTTTACGCCACAAGTGCGTTGGCTGCGCGCTCTCACCCCAGTCACTTACTGATGTAAGCTCCTGGGGATTCGTTCACTTGCCGCCTTCTTGCAACGTAAATCATTTAGGGTCGGGATCGAGAACTATAGCGTTGAAATTGAGAGTTTAAGAGTGGGCGACGAAAACGTTTGAGGGAATGAACCCGTCATGCTTTGGCTGAAGACCAAGCATGACGGGTTAGAACTGGGAGAGAATTAAGCGCGCAGATTAACGTTGATGGTTTCTTGCATGCGGTGCTGCTGGAAGCGACGGTTATCAGTCATATTCTGACGGTCTGCTACGTCCAGGATCTCTTGGTTGTTGACCAGTTCTGCCAAGGTGATGTTGTTGAGGAATTCGCTGATGCGCTCGCTCAGATCACGCCACAGAACGTGGGTCAGGCAACGTTCGCCGCCCTGGCAACCTTCTTTGCCCTGGCATTTGGTCGCATCAACGGATTCGTCAACCGCGGTAATCACTGCACCCACGGCGATAGCGCCCGCATCTTTACCTAACAGATAACCGCCGCCTGGGCCACGAACACTGGCTACCAGGCCGTGCTTACGTAGACGCGAGAATAACTGCTCCAGATAGGAGAGCGAAATGCCCTGACGCTCAGAAATATCTGCCAGTGGCACCGGGCCCTCATTGGAGTGCAGTGCAACGTCCAGCATAGCGGTTACGGCATAACGTCCTTTGGATGTCAGTCTCATAGCATACAACCTCGTAAGCGTCCGTCCGGGTATCGGCGGGCTATCTGATGAATTGACGCCAGTCTGCCATTCCTGAGTAAAACGGTCAACTATTTAACCAAGTAATTTACTCAACTATTTAACCAACTGTTTTACTCAACTATTACCCTTATCACCTTTAGGCTTTTGGAAGGATGCCAGCATGCCGCGCAGGATATTCAATTCATCACGCTCCGGGCGCGCGCGGGTATACAGACGACGCAGTTTGCTCATCACCTGGCTCGGCGTACCTTCGCGAATAAAGCCACTGTCCAGCATCATCTTTTCAATGTGCTGATAGAAACGCTCCAGATCGTCCACTAAAGGATAGGGAGACTCCTCTTCTTGTGGCTTCGGGTTGGCTTTTTCCTGTGCTTCCAGCCAGGCCATACGCACTTCGTAGGCAATAATCTGCACGGCCATCGCGAGGTTGAGCGAGCTGTATTCTGGGTTGGCCTGAATGGCAACGTGATAATGGCACTTCTGCAATTCGTCGTTAGTCAGGCCAACGCGCTCGCGACCAAACACCAGTGCAACGGGTGCCTGCTGGCCCTCTTCGACACTTTTAATGCCGCATTCACGTGAATCCAGCATCGGCCACGGCAGTGAACGTGAACGCGCACTGGTGCCCACCACTAAGCTACAACCGGCAATCGCCTCGTCCAGTGTATCAACGATCTTCGCGTCGCCGATCACATCACTGGCGCCAGCAGCAAGCGAGATGGCCTGTGAATCCGGTTTAACCAGCGGGTTGACCAGATACAGATTGGATAAGCCCATGGTTTTCATAGCGCGGGCAACAGAGCCCATGTTGCCGGTGTGCGAGGTTTCAACCAGTACGATTCGGATATTTTGCAGCATAATAGTCAGTGATGAGAAAATGATGGCGCGTAGCCTAGCATAAAAGCAGGACATTTGCTGAACACCCTGATATACTCCGCGCCGTTTTCACCCGTTCTTTAACATCCAGCGAGAGATACCGATGCATCCGATGCTCAACATCGCCGTGCGCGCAGCGCGCAAGGCCGGAAATTTAATTGCCAAGAATTATGAAACCCCGGACGCGGTTGAAGCTAGCCAGAAAGGCAGCAACGACTTCGTTACCAATGTTGACCGTGACGCAGAACGTCTGATTATCGAAGTCATTCGTAAATCGTACCCGCAACACTCCATCGTCACCGAAGAAAGCGGTGAACTGGCGGGCGATGATCAAGATATTCAATGGGTAATCGATCCGCTGGATGGCACCACCAACTTCATCAAACGTTTACCACACTTCTCTGTTTCTATCGCTGTGCGCATTAAAGGCCGCACCGAAGTTGCCGTGGTTTACGATCCAATGCGCAACGAACTGTTCACCGCTGTACGCGGCCAGGGCGCACAGCTGAATGGCTACCGTCTTCGTGGCAGCACAGCACGCGATCTGGATGGCACCATCCTCGCCACTGGCTTCCCGTTCAAACTGAAGCAACACGCCACGCCATACATCAATATCGTGGGCAAACTGTTTACTCAGTGTGCTGACTTCCGTCGTACGGGTTCTGCTGCGCTGGATCTGGCCTACGTGGCGGCTGGTCGTGTGGACGGTTTCTTTGAGATCGGCCTGAAGCCTTGGGATTTCGCTGCGGGCGAACTGCTGGTGCGTGAAGCAGGTGGCCTGGTGACTGACTTCACCGGCAACCACGGCTACATGATGTCCGGTAACATCGTTGCCGGTAACCCTCGCGTGGTGAAAGCCATGCTGGCGACCATGCGTGAAGAACTGAGCGAAGCGCTGAAGCGCTAAGCAGAATAAAGGCGGATATCCTATCCGCCTTTTTTACGCCCTTAAAACGGGCGCAAACCGCTACTCATCATTGGTTGCGCGCTTTGCCACAGTAAGGCTCCCGCCAGAACCAATAATGCCCCTCCAGCCAATGCCAACGCCGGCATCACGATTTTTGCCATGCGTGTACCGCTGTTCGCAGCTCCTAATCGTTCCGCCAGTCGGCGCGATCGCTGAACCAGTAGCCCCATAGCGGATACTGTCACCGCGGTGCCAACCGCCATCGCTACCGCCGAGGCCACACCCCAGGCGTAGACACCAATGACCTTTGCAAACAGCAGCATCATGATGGCTCCCGAACAGGGGCGCATCCCCATGGAAAACACCACCAGCGCCTGCGTTTTTTTACTGACTGCCTGATCCATCTGTTCAGCACTGGGCAAGTGCGCATGGCCACATCCACAGTTTTCATCATGCTGATGATGCGGCCGAAGGGCGTGAATCTGCATTTTTTGCCGCACGGGACGTAACACCTGATAAAGAGAACGCAGGGCTCGCCATCCCACCCACACGCCTAGCGCCATCACTAACAGATAGCTCCCCTTCTCCAGCCAATAGCTGCCGAGGTGCATCTGCCGTGATGAGGTTTGCAGTACCACCAGCATCACCGTCACCAACCCAATCGCCACGCCACCTTGTAATAGCGCGGCCAACAGCGTCAGTTTCATACTGGTTTTTAGCTTTGCAGGATGGGTGGCCAGAAAGGTGCTGATCACCACTTTGCCGTGGCCAGGCCCAAGCGCATGCAAGACGCCGTACGCCAGGCTGAACAGCATTAGCGTCACACCCGCCTGCTGCGGCTGCTGTGAAACCTGTTGCAGTAGCTGCGTCATTTCACGATTGAGAATTTTTTGCCACATCACGCTTTGCAGCAGAATTTGCGGCCAGTGCTGCCATAAGGTAAAACCCGCCGCCAACATGATTAACGCTAACAACCACAGCGGCCAAAGGCGACGTGTACGGGCAGGCAGAGAAATCAATGACATGTCAGGGTTACCGTTTGTGCAAATTGCTGGCCCAGGTCCATGTCTTCAGGCGGCGCATCGGCTTTGTCCAGTGACAGCGCATATTGTTTCAGCGAGTCGTCAGGTTTCGGTGTGTGCAAATCAATCTGGCAATGCGCTTTCACGCTGTCGTCCATGGTTAATGCCTGTGGGTTGTCGTAATACATATCGACAAAGTAACTCGGATCAAACGTCTGGATGCGGTACTGCCTGTCAGTGAGTAACTGGGGCTCACCAAACGGCACAATAAACTCCAGCACCGCTTTGTTGCCATTACGCGACAAGTTGTACTCCTTGGGTAAATTCAGGAATTTCACGCGCGTTTTGTCCTGCCACACTTCAGAAAAGTAGTGCTGCCCCAACACATTCGCCATCACCTGTGCCGCCAGCTTTTTCCACACCACATCCCCGGGTTTCGCCTTGCCCGCGTCATAGAGCAAATCGGCTGAGGTAATCTCGTCCATGGTCCACACCATCTTCATGCCGGTCAGATGATTGTTGTCACTGACAAACTCGGTTTTCATATCGATAAAGCTATGCGGATGTGACCAGGCCGCGGCGCTAAACAGCAGCGTAATGGGAATGAGTAAAATTTTCATGTGTTATAAAGTAACAATTCTCAAGTGAAGATTATAGTGGTCCAGAAAAACTGTGACCCGCTTTAAAGCTCTGAGCAAAAGTCACGACAAAGTGCAGGGTTACCGCGTGGAGTTAGCTATTCTTAGCTAAAAAAATGACCTGCGGATAATACACTTGATGAGTTCTGCACCTTCATCTGCACCACTCTTCAGCCGCGCCCAGCGTCGTTGCCATCTGCTATTGCTACTGTTTCTGCCCGCTCCCGCGCTAACGCTTGAAAAACTCTGCCAGTTAAATGGCGTTGATCCTGTCGTCGCCCGACAGGATATCGCGGAAGTCGGTGATGAGATACAGCGCTACCATCAACTGGAGTTACACCAGATGGTCGATGGCAGTTTTCGCATACATGGGACGGAACTGGACAGGCGGCTATGCCTGCTCCATTGGTTGCGACGCGCGCTGCGTTTGTCGCAGGATTTCGTCTGCCAACATTTTGCTCCGGTGCTACGCCAGCGCCTGAAAGTGCTCAACATCGAAAAAGCACTGTGGGATGAAACCAACTTACAGGCGCTGATCCAGCACTGCGGTTTAAGGCTGTCCCGTGACTTTAGTCCGCGCGACCGCCTGTTCCTGCAGATCTTCATGAAGTATTCCCTGTGCCAGCGGCAAAACGCCTTGTTCAGCGAAAAACAACGCATATGGCTGGCCGCTAAAACAGAGCGCGGCGCGGCTGACGATGTCATCCATCACTGGCAGAAGCGTTGTCATTTAGCCCCGGACGTCAGTGAAACTGATTTCTGGACACTGTTATTCAGCTTGATCCATGCGCCGGATGGCAATCAACTGCGGGATGCACAGGCTGAGAAGCTAATGGCGGCGGTGGAAGCGCTGATTGCCCGCTTTGAGCAACTGGCACAGACACGCATCAAAAACCAGCATGAGCTGAAACTGCAACTCTTTACCCATCTGGCTCAGGCACTGGATCGCAGCCATTTCGCCATTGGCATTGATAACAGTGTGGCGTTGGATGTTGCGCGACTCTATCCACGATTGCTGCGCACCACCGAGCGCGCGCTGTATCACTTCGGCAGCGATTTCGGCACGCAATTCAATGCTGAGGAGGTGAGTTTAGTAGCGGTACTCTTTGGCGCCTGGCTGATGCAGGAGAGCGCATTGCAGGAAAAGCAGGTACTGCTGTTAACGGGCGCAGATGCTGCGCTGGAGCAATTACTGGAGCAGCAGATCCGCGAGATGACACTGCTGCCCATCAACATCACCTATCAGGATATGCTGCATTTTCAGCGTGAAGGCGCCCCGCGTGACATTGCGCTGGTGATCACCCCTTATGCCACCTCTTTACCGCTATTTTCCCCGCCACTGATCCATGCCGAGCTGCCGCTGAGTTATCATCAGCAGCAGCGTATCCGACAATTACTGGAGGCTTAAGTAGCGCGCGGCCGCAGGAAAAGTGCAGGAAGCGCGACCAGTGCCATTACCCAGAACAGATGTCCCTGTAAATGGGTGAACAGCACGCCGGAAATCATCGTCATCACAGCAATACCGCCCCCCATCGCTAACGCCGAGTAGAGCGACTGCAAACGGATCACTTCAGCCCCTTTACGTGAGGCAATAAAACGCATCGCCGCCAGATGGCACACGGTAAAACTGCCGCAATGCATAATTTGCGCCACAATCAATAGCGGCAGCGCCGTGCTTGAACCGAGCATCACCCAACGCACCAGCGCACAAACGCAGGAGAGCAGTAGCAAGTCACGTGCACTCCAGCGGCGGAACAGCCGATTACTGAGGGCAAATATCACAATTTCCGCGACCACACCCAATGACCACAAATAGCCAATCACTGAAGTCGAGTAGCCCGCGTCCTGCCACCAAATGGCACTGAAGCTGTAATAGGCTGCGTGGGCGCCCTGCATTAATGTCACACACAGCATAAAGCGCCAAACCGCATTTTCACGCAGCAGGTCGCGCCACGCCGACCATCCACCGCTGGCTCCCTGCCGCACATCCCCTTGTGGTCGTGTTTTAGGAACCAGCATCATGCCGGATAACATCACCAGCACGCCCAAACTCAGTAAAACCAGAATCGCCTGCGATGACCAGGCATTGACCATCATCCCGGTGAGCGCGGAACTGATCACAAACGCCAGCGATCCCCATAACCGCACCGGACCATACGCCAGACCGATTTGCTGCGTCCAGGTCGCGGCGAGTGCGTCGCTTAATGGCACCAGGGGTGAGAAGAACAGATTAAAACCCACCATCACCAGCAGCAGCCAGAGCCACTGACCGCCTAACCAAAATCCCAAAGCGAATAAGCAGGTCATTAACGCCAGCAGCCGCAGCGCCAGAATAAGTTGGGAGGGATTTTTCACCTGTGAGGCAATAAACAAACTGCCAACGAATCGCGCCACCATGCCGCATCCCAGCAGCAAGCCGATTTTCTCAGCATCTAAGCCGATGCCTTTTAGCCAAACGCTCCAGAAAGGGAGATAGATGCCGTAACAAAAGAAATAAGTGAAGTAGCTGAGTCCCAGCCATCTGGCCGATCCGATGGTCATTTTGCCTCCCGCAAGCATGTCGGCTGCGCCCGCAGCCCATTTGGCGGCTACTTTGTCAGAGGAGAACTCAAAAAGAAATAGTGAGACAGGAGGAATGTGAAGGTATGCAGCTGGATAAGCTTTTGTTGCACAATAAAAAAAGGATGACTTTCGCCATCCTTTTTTATCACTTCAGCGTTATGCCAAATCAGGCATAAACTGGCAGACGTGCGCAGACGTCGAGAACTTTCTGCTTAGTGCGCTCAATGGTCGCTTCGTCGTTGATGTTGTCCAACACATCCGCAATCCAGCCAGCCAGTTCGCGAACTTCTGCTTCTTTGAAGCCACGACGGGTCACCGCTGGGGTACCAATACGCACACCAGAGGTCACGAATGGGCTCTTGGGATCGTTTGGCACACTGTTTTTGTTCACAGTGATGTTTGCACGGCCCAGCGCGGCATCGGCTTCTTTACCGGTCAGGTTTTTGCTCACCAGATCGATCAGGAACAGGTGGTTATAAGTCCCACCTGAAACGATGTTGTAGCCACGCTCCAGCAGCACTTCTACCATTGCTTTCGCGTTTTTCGCGACTTGCTGCTGGTAAGACTTGAATTCTGGCTCCATGGCTTCTTTGAACGCGACCGCTTTACCGGCGATGACGTGCATTAATGGACCGCCCTGACCACCCGGGAACACCGCGGAGTTCAGTTTTTTATACAGATCTTCGTCGCCGTTTTTCGCCAGAATCAGACCGCCACGTGGACCCGCCAGGGTTTTGTGCGTGGTTGAAGTGACGATGTGCGCATGTGGAACCGGGTTCGGGTACACATCCGCTGCGATCAGACCGGCAACGTGCGCCATGTCAACGAACAGGTAAGCACCCACGCTATCCGCGATTTCACGCATTTTAGCCCAGTCACAAACACCAGAATAAGCAGAGAAACCGCCGACGATCATTTTAGGCTTGTGGGTTTTAGCCAGCTCAGCCAGTTCGTCGTAATTGATTTTACCGGTTTCGTCGATGCCGTAAGGGATAACGTTATACAGTTTGCCCGACAGGTTAACCGGAGAACCGTGAGTCAGGTGACCACCGTGCGCCAGGTTCATCCCCAGGATGGTATCACCCGGCTGCAGCAGCGCAGTGTACACCGCGAAGTTCGCCTGAGAACCTGAGTGAGGCTGTACGTTGGCAAAGTCTGCGCCGAACAGTTCTTTTGCGCGATCAATCGCCAGCTGTTCAACGATATCAACGTATTCGCATCCGCCGTAGTAACGCTTGCCCGGATACCCTTCCGCGTATTTGTTGGTGAGCTGTGAACCTTGCGCCTGCATAACGCGTGGGCTGGTGTAGTTTTCAGAAGCAATCAGTTCAATGTGCTCTTCCTGACGCACCTTCTCTTGCTCCATAGCCTGCCACAACTCGGCATCATAATCGGCAATGTTCATATCACGCTTTAACATCCGGCATCTCCTGACTAGCTAACTTTTAACGGCAGTTTAGGCCCCGGCAAGGGGGCGAAGGCCAATAGTGTAAACGGTTTTGTCAGGTGAAGGTAGCCGCAACCCGCTCTTTTTACGCAAACGATTGGCATGGCGCTGGAACGGGATTTTTACGCATTTTTTTACGCCTGAAAATCACGATATTCCTTCACATTGAACGGGAATATTTTTCAGGTTTGTGTGCCAGCTTCCAGCTTTACCGCATAACCCTTAATCAAAGCGGGGGATTTACAGGCAAGGTGAACGATCATAAGATGCATTTAAAATACATGTTTAAAATTACCCTGAGGTATTCACCATGCTAGATGCGCAGACTATCGCTACCGTTAAATCTTCTTTACCCGCCATCGCCCAGGTTGGCCCTCAACTCACCGGCCACTTCTATCAGCGTTTGTTAACACAACACCCAGAGTTAAAAGACGTGTTCAACATGAATAATCAGCGCAGCGGCAACCAGCGTGAAGCGTTGTTCAATGCGATTGTGGCGTACGGTAGCAATCTGGAAAATCTGGCGGTGTTATTGCCCGCGGTGGAGAAGATCGCACAGAAACATACCAGCCTGAACATTCAGCCTGCACAGTACGCCGTGGTGGGTGAAACCTTGCTGGCAACCATTGAAGAGCTGCTCAATCCGGGCGATGAGGTGCTGGAAGCCTGGGGCAAAGCTTACGGCGTGCTGGCTGATGTGTTTATTCAGCGCGAAGAAGAGATTTATCGTACATCCGAAGAGAAAGCCGGTGGCTGGCGAGGCGCGCGAGACTTCCGTATCCGCGCCATCAATAAGGAAAGTTCGGTCATCAAAAGCTTTGAACTGGTACCTAATGATGGGCAGCCAGTGGCTGATTTCTTACCCGGACAGTATCTGGCGGTGAGTCTGCGCCCCGCCGGCAGCGACAATATTCAGCATCGCCAGTATTCACTGACGCATCTGCCTAACGGAAAAGCCTATCGCATTGCCGTTAAACGCGAAGAACACGGCAGCGTTTCAGGCTGGCTTCACACCAACGCCAAAGTCGGCGACATTGTGCAGTGTGCGGCGCCCGCCGGTGATTTCTTCCTGCAAACCGCATCCTCGGCCCCTGTCACGCTAATCTCAGCCGGTGTCGGACAGACCCCGATGCTGGCGATGCTGGCCAACCTTGCCGACCAACAGCATGCAGGTGCCGTTAACTGGCTGCATGCCGCCGAATGCAAATCACAGCATGCGTTTGCTGACGAAGTTAAAGCCACAGGCGCACGCCTGGCAACATTCAGCAGCCATATCTGGTATCGCCAGCCTGAAAGCCAGGATGCGGGAAGTTATGATGCGCAGGGTTTGATGGATCTCGCCAGCGTCTCAGGTGAATTAAATCAGCAAGATCGCCAATACTGGCTGTGTGGTCCTCTGCCGTTTATGCAGTTTGTCGCCCGTCAGCTGGTTGATGCCGGAGTCAGTGCCGAGCGCATCCACTATGAAGTCTTCGGTCCACATAAAGTGCTGTAAACAAAAAAGCCTGCTCAATGCAGGCTTTTTAGCGGCTAACGGAGAGGTTTAGATCGCCTCTTCGTCCTCTTCACCGGTACGAATACGCACAACGCGCGCCACATCGAAGACGAAGATCTTACCGTCGCCGATTTTACCGGTTTGCGCGGTTTTCATAATGGCTTCTACACAGGTGTCGACGATGTCATCACCCACCACCATCTCGATTTTCACTTTTGGCAGAAAATCGACCATGTACTCCGCACCACGATACAGCTCAGTATGGCCTTTTTGACGTCCAAAGCCCTTCACTTCACTGACCGTCATCCCGGTGATGCCCACTTCTGCTAACGCTTCGCGCACATCATCGAGTTTGAATGGTTTAATAATTGCATCGATCTTTTTCATGACAGATCCTTTTTTCACTCCCTCCATGATGGACGGATAACCTTAGTATATGTGTTCCTGACGCTGCCGCAGCAAGCTACTCTTTAAATTCACTGGCGTCCAGCTCATGCCGTGACAGCAGCTTATAGAATTCAGTACGGTTACGTCCAGCCAGACGCGCGGCATTGGTGACATTTCCTTTGGTCATTTGTAGCAATTTACGCAGATAGTTCAGCTCGAACTGATTTCGCGCTTCGACAAAGGTGGGCAGCGCCGTATTTTCTCCTGCCAGCGCTTGCTCCACCAGCGCATCGCTGATCACCGGCGAGGTGCTGAGTGCAACGCACTGCTCAATCACGTTCACCAGCTGGCGGACGTTGCCAGGCCAACTGGCACCCACCAGCCGTTTCATCGCATCCACGGAAAAACTGCGGACAAAAGGTTTATGCCGCTCAGCTGACTGGCGTAACAGATGGTTGGCCAGCAGCGGAATATCCTCAGCGCGCTCATGCAGCGCGGGGATCTTCAGATTTACCACATTGAGCCGATAGTAGAGATCCTCACGGAAGCTCTTCTTCTCCATGGCTTTAGGGAGATCGCGATGGGTCGCAGAGATAATGCGCACGTTGATATCGACATCGCGGTTACTGCCCAGCGGCCGCACTTTGCGCTCCTGCAACACACGTAGCAGTTTCACCTGCAGCGCTTGTGGCATATCCCCGATTTCATCCAGAAACAGCGTGCCGCCCTCAGCCGCCTGGAACAACCCTTCACGCGCGCTAACCGCCCCCGTAAAGGCACCCTTCGCATGACCAAAGAGTTCAGATTCCAACAACTGTTCCGGTAATGCACCGCAGTTGATAGCGATAAACGCTTTCTTCGCGCGTGGACTGGCGGCATGAATCGCCTGCGCCAGCACCTCTTTGCCGGTGCCGCTTTGGCCGTTGATCAGTACGCTGACGTCAGATTGCGCCACCATATGCGCCTGCTCCAGCAAACGCAGCATCAAAGGGTTGCGCGTCACTACCGCCTCACGCCAGGCATCATCACTGGCGGGCGCTCGCTGTGCCAGCGCCTCATCAATGGCTTTGTACAGCGCGTCACGATCTACGGGTTTGGTCAGGAAACTGAACACGCCCTGCTGCGTCGCCGATACGGCTTCAGGAATAGAGCCATGCGCGGTAAGGATGATCACCGGTAAGCCGGCGTGGCGTTTTTGGATTTCGCCAAACAGCGCCAGCCCATCCATCTCATCCATACGCAGATCGCTAATCACTAAATCTGCTTTCTCTTTTTTGCAGATGACGCAGTGCTTCCGGGCCACTTTCGGCTGTCGATACCTGAAAACCCTCACTGCTGAGCCGCATCCCCAGCAGCTTGAGCAAACCTGGGTCGTCATCCACCAGCAGTAAACGTGCGGACTGTTTCATGATTACTGATCCTCACTTTGCGCATCACTGGCACCGTGCGACGTATCGCTGCTGTCAGGTGCTTTACGTGATGACAGCTGGCGTTCGATGTCCGTCAAGCGCTCAAGCTTGCGCTGGGTCTCTTCCAGCGACTGACGCAGTTTAGTCTGCTGCTGGCGCAGGCTATCGAGTTCGGCGTCATTACTCTGCTGCAACGCAGCATAGCGGCTACGCTCACCACTGAGCGCTAACTGTGCCGCCTGATTACTGCGCCACAGTTGTAACAGTGGACGAACCGCCGTGGGATAAGCTGCGCTGTAGCCATCTAATGTGTCCAGATACTGACGGCGCTCGATTGGCGTCACGTTGCCATTGGCCAGCAGAATGCTTTGTTTATAGGCTCTCGCCCAGCCCTGTACCGGCCAACGACGCGCCTCAGCGCGTGCTTCAGCAGGAGATAACCTTTCAGCACAGTCGATGGCGCGCTGCCAGTAAAGGGGATTGCTCATCGCCGCAGGGGTTTCAATCTTCCAGACATTTTGGCAATCGGTGGCCAAATAATCGGGCAGCCGCAGGTCTGGCTCAGCCAGACTGGCACCATCATGCAAGGTGCTGCCCGTTGGCGGCGTCTGGCAGGCACTCAGGCCAAACGCCATTAACGCGCAGCTGAAAAGTTTCATCAGGGAGAGTTTCATTAATCAGGCATTCCCGGCGCTGGTAGTCAAAATAATTCGAAAACATACATCTGCATCCTTGCGCGTCACCAATTGCAAATCGCCTTGCATCCTGCGCAAGCAATCTTTGGCGATGCTTAAGCCCAGCCCGCTGCCTTTAACCGGCCCTTTGCGCTGCTGGCTGCCCTGATAAAAGGGCTCAAAGATCATAGCCTGTTCTTCCGCAGGAATCGGTGTGCCGGTATTCGCCACCTCAATCCATACCTGGTTGCCTTTCTGCTGGCTCTGCAGCCAGATGTTACCGGATTCGCTGCCGTAGTTCACGGCGTTCGAATAGAGGTTATCGATGACGCGTTGCAACAACGTGGCCTCGGCCAGACAATGCGTCACCTGTAAATCAACATGCGTAGTCAACTGCCGGGCGCTGGCGGGCAGTGAATGGACTTTCACCACCGCATCAACGATGTCATTAATCGCCACCGGCTCCAGCGCCAGAGGGCCATCCGCCAGCTTACGGTTGTAATCCAGCAGCTGTTCAATAAGACGCTGTAAATGACGGCTGCTGGTATCCAGAATCGCCACCACTTCCTGCTGCTCCGCATTCAGTGGCCCAGCGACCTGATCGGCCAACAGCTCTGTGCCTTCACGCAGGCTGGCCAGCGGTGTTTTCAGTTCATGCGAAAGATGACGCAGAAACTCATGGCGCTGAGCTTCCAGCCAGCTCAGACGTTCGCTGAGCCAGACAATACGTTGCCCGAGTGAACGGATCTCCCTTGGGCCTCGAAAACTCACGCTATCCCCCAGTGCTTTGCCCTGCCCCAGACGATTAATCATGCGTTCGACGCGTTTGACCGGACCGATGATCATACCGGTAAACAGCAGCACCAGCGCCAGGCTGATAAGAAAGAGTATCAGCGCTTGCCAGCCAAAGAACTGGCCGCGATCGGCAATCTCACGTTGCAGTTGTAACCCACGAGAGAACACCACTTCGCGCGTTGCCTGCACCATTTGCGCATTTGCGTCTGAAAAACGTTCCAGTGCCTTAGCAGCAACGGCCTGTGGATTGCCATTGTCACATTGCACGTTGGCTAATTGCGGTAAGGCCGTCTGCAGCACTTTAAAGGAGGGAAGATCCGGCAGGCTGGCGGCATGGCTTGCCAGCATCTGGCCGTAACGGGTCCATTGCGTCTGATACAGCTTTTGCAGCGTGGCATCACCCAACACGCAATACTGGCGGTAGCTGCGTTCCAACTCCAGTGCCGTGCGCGCCATTGCTTCGCTGCGGCGGACATCGGTGAAGGTATTGCGGTTGGTATCAGCCGCCTGATCGCTCAACGCTGAGAGGCTTTCCCACGCTTGCCACGCCAGCACTAACAGCGGCAGCAGCACCAGCAGGAAAGCCAGCAACACTAATTGCCTGAGAGAACGGGGAAACAGACGCCATTTATTCACAACCGCGCTTCC
Organism: Type-D symbiont of Plautia stali; assembly: GCF_001485335.1. NCBI lineage: Bacteria > Pseudomonadati > Pseudomonadota > Gammaproteobacteria > Enterobacterales > Enterobacteriaceae > Type-D symbiont of Plautia stali. The sequence goes on from NZ_BBOC01000001.1 coordinate 82,563, forward strand.
TTAAAGGTGAACTGCAGGCATGCTAGCGAAGTATCAGAAGGTTAGAAAGTGGAGAGATGAAAACGGCAGGCCTTTTGGCCTGCCGTGAGAGCGACGCCGCAGCATCGCTTGCAAAATAGGTGGAGCCTTACTCAACGTTACGTCCGATGCTTGATAACGTTGCAAAGCAAACGATTATCGGTGGGGTGGACGGCAGGCTCCGTTTGGTGCGTCATTCAGTTTTTATGAGCTCAACCGCAATGCGGGGCATTCATAGACAGGAGAATGAGCAACGTTGTAAGTATAGCAACTATCGTGCCAAAAATGAAATAGCCAGTATTATCAGAGTTATGCGGGGGTTAATCACGTTTTAAGGCTCAAAGCGGACCGGCTGGTCCGGTAAAAGTGTCGCTAATCGGCAACGTTATAAAGATCGTTAAATTGAGACATTAAAAATCAATGGGTTAAATGTCGCCTTTTAGAGACAATAACAAGCAAGAATTGTCGCCGATTTTAGACACTCGCTAAAATCCGGCAAAAACCGCTTTACCGGGCGCAAAAAAAAGTCGCCCGAAGGCGACTTCTTAAACGAATGGGAAGACTTATCCCAGCTGTTTACGCGCATTGCGGAAAATACGCATCCATGGGCTGTCTTCGCCCCACTCTGCCGGATGCCAGGAGTTGCTCACGGTACGGAACACGCGCTCCGGGTGTGGCATCATGATGGTCACACGTCCGCTTTCGTTGGTTACCGCAGTGATACCGTTCGGCGAACCGTTCGGGTTTGCTGGGTAACTCTCGGTCACTTTACCGAAGTTATCAACGAAGCGCAGTGCCACCAGGCCTTTGCTTTCCAGCTGTGCCAGATGGTTAGCATCACGTACTTCCACAAAGCCTTCGCCGTGAGAAACCGCGATAGGCATGTGAGAACCGGCCATGCCGTCCAGCAACAGTGATGGACTTGCCGCGACTTCCACCAGGCTGAAACGCGCTTCAAAACGCTCGGACTGGTTGCGTACGAAACGTGGCCACAGCTCACTACCCGGAATCAGCTCACGCAGGTTTGACATCATCTGGCAACCGTTACACACGCCCAGCGCCAGGGTCTGTGGACGGTAGAAGAAGTTTTCAAACTCGTCACGCACACGGCCGTTGAACAGAATCGATTTCGCCCAACCCTCACCGGCACCCAGCACATCGCCGTAAGAGAAACCACCGCAGGCTACCAGCGCCTGGAATTCTTCCAGACCACGACGTCCCGCCAGTAGATCGCTCATGTGGACGTCAACGGCGGTGAAGCCAGCACGATGAAAGGCAGCCGCCATCTCAACGTGGGAGTTCACACCCTGCTCACGCAGCACAGCAACACGTGGACGCGCGCCAGTGGCGATCATCGGTGCAGCCACATCTTCTTCTGGCTTGAAGGTCAGATGCACGTTCAAACCGGGATCGTTGTCGTCCTTCTTCGCTTCATGTTCCTGGTCAGCACAGGCTGGGTTATCACGCAGACGCTGCATCTGCCAGGTGGTTTCCGCCCACCAGGTACGCAATGTGGTACGGCTTTCGCTGTACACGGCGCTCTCGCCTGAACGAATGACAAAGCGATCGCCCGGTAATGCCTGGCCAATCACATGCACGTTGCTGCTCAGACCATGATCGGCAAACACTTGCTCAACGGCTGCACGATCTGCGGCGTTAATCTGGATCACTGCACCCAATTCTTCGGTGAACAGTGCCGCCAGCGCATCGCTGCCCAGTGCGGCGATATCCGCTTCAATACCGCAGTGACCAGTGAAGGCCATCTCGGCCAGTGTCACCAGTAAGCCGCCATCTGAACGGTCATGGTATGCCAGCAATTTCTGCTCGGCCACCAGCGCCTGAATGGCGTTAAAGAAGCCTGCCAGCTGCGACGCATCGCGCACATCAGCAGGTTTGTCGCCCAGCTGACGGTAAACCTGAGACAGCGCGGTGGCACCTAAGGTGTTGGCACCGTTACCCAGATCAACCAGCAACAGCAGGTTATCTTTATCCGCTTGCAACTGGGGAGTGACCGTGCGGCGCACATCTTCTACACGCGCAAATGCGGTGATCACCAGTGACAGCGGTGAGGTCATCTCACGCTGCTCGGTGCCCTGCTGCCAGCGGGTCTTCATCGACATGGAGTCTTTGCCCACCGGGATAGTGATACCCAGCGCTGGACACAACTCTTCGCCAACCGCTTTCACTGCCGCATACAGACCGGCATCTTCACCTGGGTGACCCGCTGCGGCCATCCAGTTTGCCGAGAGTTTCACGCGCTGCAGGGAACCAATCGAGGTGGCGGCCAGGTTCGTCAGCGCTTCACCCACGGCCAGACGGCCTGATGCGGCGAAGTCCAGCAAGGCGACCGGAGCACGCTCGCCCAGTGAGAAGGCTTCACCGTGATAGCTGTCGAGGCTAGCGGTGGTGACGGCACAGTTTGCTACCGGAATCTGCCATGGTCCCACCATCTGATCGCGTGCCACCATACCGGTTACACTGCGGTCACCGATGGTGATCAGGAAGGTTTTCTCTGCCACGGTTGGCAGATGCAATACACGGTTAACCGCATCGGCCACGGTAATGTTGTCACGTACCAGCGCATCACCTTTGGCTTGCTGGCTGGCAACATCACGCGTCATCTTCGGCGTTTTGCCCAGCAGCACGTCCAGTGGCATATCGATAGGTTTGTTGTCGAAGTGGCTGTCGCCGAGGTTCAGATGCAGCTCTTCCGTCGCTTCACCAATCACCGCATACGGCGCGCGCTCACGCTGACACAGCTCATCGAACAGCGCTAACTGCGCAGGCGCAACCGCCAGCACATAACGCTCCTGCGATTCGTTACACCACACTTCCAGCGGGCTCATGCCTGGCTCATCGTTAAGGATATCGCGCAGATTAAAGTTACCGCCACGGCCACCATCGCTGACCAGTTCAGGCATTGCGTTGGACAGGCCGCCCGCCCCCACATCGTGGATGAACAGAATTGGGTTGGCTTCGCCCAGCTGCCAGCAGCGGTCGATCACTTCCTGGCAACGACGTTCCATTTCTGGGTTATCACGCTGTACAGAAGCGAAATCCAGGTCAGCATCAGACTGACCAGATGCCATGGAAGAGGCCGCGCCGCCGCCTAAACCGATGTTCATCGCCGGGCCACCGAGCACGATCAGTTTCGCGCCGACAACGATTTCGCCTTTTTGCACATGGTCGGCACGAATGTTACCAATTCCGCCCGCCAGCATGATTGGCTTATGGTATCCACGCAGTTCTGAGCCATTATGGCTGTTGACGCGCTCTTCGTAGGTACGGAAGTAACCATTCAGGGCCGGACGACCAAATTCGTTGTTGAACGCCGCGCCGCCCAGCGGGCCTTCGGTCATGATGTCCAACGCAGTGACGATGCGATCTGGCTTACCGAAATCTTCTTCCCATGGCTGTTCAAAGCCCGGAATACGCAGGTTGGAAACCGAGAAGCCGACCAGACCCGCTTTTGGCTTCGCGCCACGTCCGGTTGCGCCTTCATCACGGATTTCACCGCCTGAACCGGTTGCCGCACCTGGCCACGGTGAAATCGCCGTTGGGTGGTTGTGGGTTTCCACCTTCATCAGGATATGGGCATCTTCCTGATGGAAGTTGTATTCGCCCTTCTGCGCATCGGCGTAGAAGCGGCCAACCTGTGAACCTTCCATCACAGCAGCGTTGTCTTTATAAGCAGACAGCACGTGCTCTGGATTATGTTCAAAGGTGTTTTTGATCATTTTAAACAGCGATTTCGGCTGTTTTTCACCGTCGATGATCCAATCGGCGTTGAAGATTTTGTGACGGCAGTGCTCAGAGTTTGCCTGGGCAAACATGTAGAGCTCGATGTCGTTAGGATTGCGACCCAGCTTGGTAAAGGCATCCAGCAGGTAGTCGATCTCGTCATCGGCCAGCGCCAGACCCAGCGTGGTGTTGGCTTGCTCCAGTGCGCTGCGGCCTGCGCCCAGCACGTCAACGCTTTTCAGCGGCTGCGGCTCATGATGTGCAAACAGCTGCTGTGCGTCATTGAGGTCACCAAACACGGTTTCCATCATGCGGTCATGCAGCAAGCTAGCCAGCTGCTGCCATTGTGCTTCGGTCAGTTGCGGTGCCTGCACATAAAACGCCATACCGCGTTCCAGGCGAATAACCTGTGGCAAGTCGCAGTTGTGCGCGATGTCGGTGGCTTTTGAGGACCACGGGGAGATCGTGCCAGGGCGCGGGGTCACCAGCAACAGACGCCCTTGTGGCGCGTGTTCGGCGAGAGAAGGACCGTATTTCAGCAAACGTTGCAGGCGGGCGTGTTCATCCGCACTGAGTGGTGCGCTGACATCGGCAAAATGGACGTACTCGGCGTAAATATCACTCACTGGCAGGTGAGCGTCCTGAAAGCGGGTCAGCAGTTTGTTTACACGAAATGCCGACAGAGCGGGCGAACCACGCAGAATTTCCATCATCAAAGATCTCTCGTCTTTGAAGCGCCGGGCGACGCTTCATTGGGCGCAACAGGGGAAAACGGGCGGTATTATAGAGAAACCTCGCGGGTTACGAAACCGTTTGCGCATAAAATCTGGCACTCAGCATTTGGCTGAATTTTGCGCAATTCTTGCTATATAAGTTGCCCTGTTGCGCTTTGTTGCGCAAAATGCCCCTCGCTCTGGGAGTGAAAACAACATAAATACTGCCTTTAAAAGACAGAGGCCTGTGAGCCATTAAGAGACAACTATTTGAAACGCCTGAAAATAAACTATCTGTTTATCGGTCTGATCACCGTGCTACTTGCGCTGGCACTGTGGCCCTCCATCCCGTGGTACGGCGGTGGAAAAGACGCGCTATCGCAGATTAAATCACGGGGAGTGCTGCGCATCAGTACGGTGAACTCCCCGCTGACTTACTACACCATCAACAATGCACCAGCAGGTATGGATTACGAGCTGGCGAAACGCTTCGCCGATTATTTAGGCGTCAAACTTGAGGTCACGGTGCGTCCGAACCTCGGCGATCTGTTTGACGATCTCGATGATGGCAAAGCGGATTTGCTGGCAGCCGGGCTGATTTATAACGGTGAACGCCTGGCCCACTATCAAAGTGGACCCAGCTACTACTCCGTTTCTCAGCAGTTGGTGTACCGCATTGATAAGCCACGCCCGAAGAACCTCGGCGATCTGAAAGGTCGCCTGATTGTGCAGTCCGGTTCGGCATATCTGTCAACTTTACGTTCCGCTAAAGCTGACAGCTATCCCGATCTCGATTGGGCGATTTCCACCGATCAGGGACAAAAGACCCTGCTGGAAGCGGTGGCAGATGGCAAACTCGACTATACCGTGGGCGACTCCGTGACCATCGGCCTGTTACAGCGTATCCACCCTCAGTTGGCCGTAGCGTTCGACGTGACCGATGAAGAGCCGGTGACGTGGTATCTACCGCGCAACGATGACGACAGCCTGAATGCCGCGATGCTCGACTTCTACAGCCAGATGGGGGAAGAAGGCACCATGGCGCGGCTGGAAGAGAAATATCTCGGTCACGTTGGTACCTTCGATTATGTCGATACGCGTACCTTCCTGCGCGCCATTGATAGCACGCTGCCGGATATCAAGCCGCTGTTTGAAAAGTATGCGGCGAGCATGGACTGGCGTCTGCTGGCGGCCATCTCCTATCAGGAGTCGCACTGGAATCCTCAGGCCACCTCCCCCACCGGGGTGCGCGGCATGATGATGCTGACGCGTAACACGGCAGACAGCCTGAATGTGAATGACCGCCTCGACCCTGAGCAGAGCATCCGCGGTGGCAGTGAATACCTGCAACGCATGATGGAAAAAGTGCCCGACACCATTCCTGATGACGAGCGTATCTGGTTTGCACTGGCGGCTTACAACATGGGGTATGCGCATATGTTGGATGTGCGTAAGCTGACGGCGAAACAGGGCGGTAACCCCGACAGCTGGGCCGATGTGAAATTACGTCTGCCGATGCTCAGCCAGAAGCGTTACTACGCGCAGACCACCTATGGCTACGCGCGTGGCCATGAAGCCTATAATTACGTCGAGAATATCCGTAAGTATCAGATCAGTCTGGTGGGTTACCTGCAAGAGCAGGATAAGCGGTTAGCGCAGCAGTCTGCACTGGAAGCCGAACTGGGTGCCGGCTATCCGGCGGTCGAACCCAAGATTGCGATGAATTAACCTTCGCGCTGCGCCTGACGCAGCGCTTTCTTTTGTTCCCGGCGCATGCGGAAGAAGTCACTCAGCATCCCGGCACACTCTTCTGCTAATACACCGCAATCGATTTGAATCTGGTGATTCATACCCGGATGACCAATCACGTCAAGCAGTGAACCTGCCGCACCGGTCTTTTCATCTTTCGCACCATACACCAGCCGTGTGATGCGGCTGTGCACCATCGCGCCCGCACACATCACGCATGGTTCCAGCGTGACGTATAAGGTGGTGTCGAGCAGACGGTAATTTTCGAGGATTTTCCCGCCCTGACGCAGCGCCATGATTTCGGCATGCGCCGTGGGGTCGCATTGACCAATCGGGCGGTTCCAGCCTTCGCCGATCACTTTATCGCCCTGCACTAACACCGCACCCACGGGCACTTCGCCCTGCTCCCACGCGCGACGCGCCAGCTCAAGCGCATGACGCATCCAGTATTCATCAGTTTGTGGGCTCACCAGCAACTCCTGCGGATAGAAAAGGCGGCGCATTATAGACGGAATCGCCGCGTGATTCACTCCAGCTGTTGCAGCTCACCGCGTGGCGTGACGCGCCAGCGATGCTGGCAAAAGAACAGCAACGGGTTGTCCTGCTTGCTGTCACTGTAACCGCTGTAAAGCTGCAATGGCGTACCAATCTTCTCTTCGAGCTGTGCCACCTTCTCATGACCCAGGCAGCGCATCGCCAACACGCGACCACCTAATCCTGGCTGCATCTGGCTGGCGATCAGTTGGACACGCGGCAGGAATGCCGAATCGAAATAGACTTGCTCAACCAGCGATTGCGGAGAACCGGTAATCAGCCACACGTCGGCATCATCACTGCTGAGATAATCGGTGAGGCGCTGCTGCACCACCGGAAATGCGGTGACACGCTGACGAAACCAGGCAGCGAACTCCGCCTCACGCTGACGCAACCGCTGTTCGTTGTGACCAAACGTAATCGCCCAGAGTAGTAAACTCATCGGCCAACGCGCAGCCCGGCCCTTAATCAGCATGCCTAAGCCAATCACCGGCAGCAGCGGTACCACCAGCAACAGGTTGAGCGGCTGACGACGCAACAGATAGCGCATAAATGTGCCAAACATGTCCTGCTGGTGCAGCGTGCCATCCAGATCGAAAAATACCACTCGGCGTTGCGTACCCTTTGTCAAACTCCACTCCTTATCGCTTTTAACTCTACGGCTTGCCCTACAGTGTAGCCAGCTTCATTCTCTGGGGCGAAAACAGTCATTTTTAATTCCAATGACCACAATGCCAGCTGAATAGTTTATTCTTTGTAGCGGTGTGCTGTCATTAAACAGTGATGGCGCGAAAAGAGACTACGCTCAATCGGGAATAGTTGGATTAAGGATCGAACATGAGTTCATTGCTGCGAATTCGCCAGCTTTACCCTCGACTGGCGCTGAATGAGCGTCGGCTGGCGGATTTTTTGCTTTCGCAGCCGGATCGGGCACGGCATCTGAGTTCGCAAAAACTGGCTGAGGAATCGGGTGTCAGCCAATCTAGCGTGGTGAAATTTGCCCAGAAACTGGGCTACAAGGGTTTTCCAGCGTTAAAGCTGGCGCTGAGTGAATCGCTGGCCGATCGCGACGCCATCACAGTTCATAACCAAATCCTCAGCGATGACCCGCTCAAAGTGGTGGGTGAGAAGTTGCTGACAGAGAAAATCTCTGCGATCCGCGCCACGCTGGATATCAACAGTGAAGAGAAGTTGTTACAGACGCTGCAACTGCTGAAAAACGCCAACCGCATTTTGTTGGTCGGGATTGGCGCATCGGGGTTGGTGGCAAAAGATTTCTCGTGGAAGCTAATGAAGATTGGCATCAACGCGGTGGCCGAGCAGGATATGCATGCTTTACTGGCGAGCGTACAGGCGATGGCACCTGGCGATGTCTTGCTGACGATCTCCTACACCGGTGAACGTCGGGAAATCAATCTTGCCGCGCAGGAAGCCGCGCAGTTGGGCGTAGATGTGCTGGCGTTTACCGGGTTCACCCCTAACTCATTGCAGCAGTGTGCGTCTATCTGCCTCTACACCGTGGCTGAAGAGCAGAGCACACGCAGCGCGGCCATCTCTTCAACCAGCGCACAGCTGGCATTGACCGACCTGCTGTTTATGGCGCTGGTTCAGAACGATCCCGAACGTGCATCGAGCCATATTCGCCACAGTGAAGAGTTGGTGAAGAAGCTGGTTTGAATCAGATTCTGGCCACTTAAGCGCTTTTGCTCGCCATAAATGGCAACCCTACGACGATCGGGCGCGATTTTCGTAGGGTGCGCATTAATGCGCACTGGCACCAAGATTTAATGTTTAGTTAAGTGAGCTGCATTGCGCGTTAGTCGGCCTTTTTAGCGCTTTGCCCTTCCGCCTGGCGACAGGCTTCACGACTGTCACGTTGCAAGTGGTGTAAGCATTCATCGCACAGCGATTGCTCAGCGGAGATGAGTCGCGCCCAGAAGCCAATGGGTCGACCGCAGCACAAACAGTGTTGTTTAATCAGAATCTTTTTCACTTCGTTATTTTTCATGCCTGTATGACAAGCAATTTTGCCGGTCATTATCGCACGAAATGATAACTCGGATTATTCCCACTCACTATCAACCCGCCATCAATAATTGATGAATAGTTCTAAAGTGTGTTTTATTCGCAGATTGTTTGATGCAGGCCAATACCCTGTCGGGTCAATTGAGGTGATTTATGCTAAGGTGCGCGCCTGCTAACCACACCGACACACACTATGGCGTTATTGATCACCACGAAATGCATCAACTGTGATATGTGCGAACCTGAATGCCCAAACCAGGCGATCAGCTTAGGGGATGCGATCTATGAGATTGATGTCGACCGCTGCACTGAATGCGTGGGCCATTATGATGTGCCGACCTGCCAAAGCGTCTGCCCGATTGATAACACCATCATTTCTGACCCACAGCACCCTGAAAGTCGCGAGGCGCTGTGGGAGAAATTTGTGGTCTTAAATGTCTAATCTTCGATGATCACCGTGGCGCAGGCATAATGACGTTCATCGGCTAACGTGACATGCACGTGTTTCACACCGAGTTGGCTGGCAATCACTTTCGCCTGTTCGAAGAAACGTAAGCCCGGTTTGCCCAAGGCATCGTTGTACACTTCGAACTGATTAAACGCCAAACCACCCCGGATGCCGGTGCCAAACGCTTTGGCTGCTGCTTCTTTCACGGCAAAACGTTTTGCCAAAAAGCGTACGGGCTGCTGGTGCGCTTGATATTGTTGCCACTCGGCTTCACTCAGTACACGACGTGCCAGACGATCGCCAGATCGTTCAATTACACCGGCAATACGTTCGATTTCGACAATGTCACTGCCTAGCCCGAGAATCGCCATCAGCGACGCGCTTCCCGCATCAGCTGTTTCATTTCTGATACCGCATCAGCCAGCCCGCTAAACAGTGCGCGACCAATAATCGCGTGACCAATATTCAGCTCATGCATCTCTGGCAGTTCAGCGATAGGTTGCACGTTGTGATACGTCAGGCCATGGCCGGCATTGACTTTCAAGCCCAGACTGGCAGCAAAGGTCGCGGCTTTACGAATGCGCGACAACTCGGCTTCACGCTCCAGGCCCTCCGGGGCTTCCGCATAAGCGCCAGTATGGATTTCGATGTAGGGTGCACCGCTGGCGACGGCCGCCTCAATTTGACGATGATCGGCATCGATAAACAGAGAGACCAGAATGCCTGCCTCGCTTAACAAGCGAACCGCAGCGTTGATTTTGTCCTGCTGACCCGCCACATCCAGCCCCCCTTCCGTGGTCACTTCCTGACGCTTTTCTGGCACCAGGCAGACGAAATGCGGTTTGATCTCACAAGCGATATCGATCATCTCATCGGTGACCGCCATCTCCAGGTTCATACGTGTCTGGATGGTGTCACGCAGGATCCGCACATCACGATCGGTAATATGGCGGCGATCTTCGCGCAGGTGAACGGTAATGCCATCTGCACCCGCTTGCTCTGAAACAAACGCCGCTTGAACGGGATCGGGATAATTGGTGCCACGTGCGTTACGTACGGTGGCGATATGGTCAATGTTGACCCCTAACAGTAACTCAGCCATGACAATCCTTAAATGTGTTCAGTGTGTTTGCAGTTTACCGGGCTTAAGAATATCAAGCGGTACGACCAGCGCTAGTCGTTTGACACATCGGGTTTCTTTTTTGGGACAAACTGACGAAACAGTTCCTGGCTCTTCAGGGGTCTACCGCCGAGGTAGGGCTTCAACGCCATTCGCGTAAAGCGCTTAGCCGCACGCAGGCTGTCGGCATCGGGGAAATCGCGTTCCCACAGCGCACGCAGTTGGCGACCGGTAAAACTGCGCTGATTCACCACCAGGCTGGCAATAAATCCCTTCTCTTCCCGGTAGCTGTAGGTCATGCCATCATCGATCTCTTCGCCGCTGCCCGCGCAATGCAAGAAATCGACGCCATAACCCAGGTGACCCAGCAGCGCCAGCTCAAAGCGACGTAGCGCAGGTTCCGGCGTGCCATTGCCAACTGCCAACATTTGGATGCAATTGAGGTAATCGAAGAAGAGTTCGGAGAAGGGAATTTCTTGCTCAAGCACGCGGGACAGCAGTTCATTGACGTACAGTCCGCAGTAGAGTGTGATGCCACTGAGCGGTAATGCCAGCGATACCGCTTCGGCGCTGCGCAGTGTTTTCACTTCCCCACGACCGCCCCAACGCACCAGCAACGGTGTAAAAGGCTGTAAAGCACCTTTGAGTTGAGAGCGGCGCGAACGCGCGCCTTTGGCAAGGACGCGAACGCGCCCTTCGCTTTCGCTGAACAGATCGAGGAGTAGGCTGGTTTCGCTGTAAGGGCGACTATGCAGCACAAAGGCGCGTTGCCAGCCTTCCATCTATTAACCTTCGTCGGAGTAACCCAAGCTGCGCAGCGCACGTTCGTCGTCTGCCCAGCCCGATTTCACTTTGACCCACAGCTCAAGATGCACTTTCGCTTCAAACATCTCTTCCATGTCTTTACGCGCTTCAATGCCGATGGTTTTGATCTTGGCACCTTTGTTGCCGATCACCATCTTCTTCTGCCCTTCACGCTCAACGAGGATCAGGCCATTGATGTCGTAGCCGCCGCGATCGTTTGAGACAAACTGCTCGATCTCCACGGTGACGGAATAAGGCAGTTCAGCACCCAGGAAGCGCATCAGTTTTTCACGGATGATCTCCGAGGCCATAAAACGCTGAGAGCGGTCGGTGACGTAATCTTCTGGGAAGTGATGCTCAGATTTTGGCAAGCATTTGCGCGCGATTGCGGCAATGGCATCAACGTTTTGCCCGCTTTCCGCCGAGATCGGTACGATTTCAAGGAAGTTCATCTGCTGGCTGAGGAACTGCAGATGCGGCAACAGAATGCTTTTATCCTGAATGTTATCGACCTTATTGATCGCTAACACTACGGGCACTTTGCCGTCGCGCAGCTTGTTGAGCACCATCTCATCGTCTGGCGTCCAGCGCGTGCCTTCAACGACGAAAATCACCAGCTCCACATCACCAATCGAACTACTTGCAGCACGGTTCATCAGACGGTTAATCGCCCGCTTTTCTTCCATGTGCAGCCCTGGGGTATCCACGTAAATCGCCTGATAAGCGCCTTCGGTGTGAATCCCCATGATGCGGTGACGCGTGGTTTGCGGCTTGCGTGACGTAATCGACACTTTCTGCCCCAGCAACTGGTTCAGCAAAGTGGATTTACCGACGTTAGGTCGGCCTACAATCGCGACAAAGCCGCTATATGTTTCGAGTTCGCTCATTCGAGTCCTGACTTGGGCAGCGCCACTGTTGACGCTGCGATATGACTATTTATTCGAGACCAAGCTTAATCAACGCCTGTTCGGCGGCAGCCTGCTCTGCTTTACGGCGGCTGGACCCTACGCCCACCACCGGTTCTGCCATGCCACTCACCTGACAGTGAATGGTGAATTCCTGATCGTGGGCTTCTCCACGCACCTGCACCACTAAATAGGATGGCAGTGGCAGATGGCGCCCTTGCAGATACTCCTGCAAACGCGTTTTTGGATCTTTTTGCTTATCGCCTGGGCTGATTTGATCAAGGCGATTTTGATACCAGTCGAGAATCAGCTTCTCGACGGTCTGGATATTGCTGTCGAGGAAGATCCCGCCAATCAGCGCTTCCACCGTATCGGCAAGAATGGATTCACGACGGAAACCGCCGCTCTTCAGTTCGCCCGGTCCCAGACGTAAGCATTCTCCCAGCTCAAATTCACGCGCCATTTCTGCCAGCGTATTGCCGCGCACCAGCGTGGCGCGCATGCGGCTCATATCGCCTTCGTCCACGCGCGGGAAGCGGTGATACAGCGCATTGGCGATCACATAGCTGAGAATGGAATCGCCAAGAAACTCAAGACGTTCATTATGTTTACTGCTGGCACTACGGTGAGTCAGCGCTTGCTGCAGTAGTTCCGGATGAGTAAAAGTGTAGCCCAGTTTGCGCTGCAGCTTGTTAATAAGGATGGGGTTCATGCGATTCCAGTTATTCTGTGCGTCTGTAACTCTGCATACGAAACAGGGCTGAGGTTCCAACACGTTCTGTTTGGTGTGCAGTGGCCCCCCGAGAGAGGCCAACCGTTTTTAATATCAGTGGATTCCGCCAATGCGACTTAAGCGCACGCCCGTTGGCCACTGTCCTTCTTGTTTATCAAAGCTCATCCAGATCGCCACCGCTTTACCGACCAGGTTCTTCTCAGGCACAAAGCCCCAGTAGCGGCTGTCGGCGCTGTTATCGCGGTTATCGCCCATCATGAAGTATTGCCCTTCCGGCACGATCCAGGTCGATTGCGGCTGGCCCGGCTGCTGATAATACATGCTTGCCTGGCTCTGCGCTTCGTTGACTAACAGGATATCGTGCGTGACGGTGCCCAATGTCTCTTTGCGTGTCCCCAGGCGCAAACCGCCTTTCATGGTTTCGCCTTGTGGCGCCTGGAAGAAACCATTACCGGTTTCATTGCCATCAAAACCACTAAAGGTCTGAATGAAGGCGCTCGGTTCAACATTGGTGTAGGTCACGGGCAGTGCGGTTTCACACTTGCCTGTGCCACAGCCTGGGTTGATAGTCAGCGTTTTACTGTAAGGATCAAACACCACTTTATCGCCCGGCAAACCAATCACACGCTTGATGTAATCCACGCTGGGATCTTTCGGATATTTAAATACCGCCACATCACCGCGCTGCGGATGACCCGTTGGGATCAGCGTGGTTTGCGTAATCGGATCTTTAATACCGTAAGCAAACTTCTCCACCAGGATAAAGTCGCCAATCAGCAGCGTGGGCATCATTGAACCAGACGGGATCTGGAACGGCTCAAAAATGAACGAGCGAACGATTAGCACTACCGCCAGCACCGGGAACACCGATGCCGTGGTTTCGACCCAACCCGGCTGTGCAGCAACTTTGGCCAGCGTTTTACTGTCTAGGGTATTACCAGCCTGCGCTTGTGCAGCAGCCTGCTTAGCACGACGCGCGGGTACCCATTTAAAGCGATCGATACACCAGATAACGCCAGTTATCAGTGTGGCGATCACCAGGACCAGGGCAAACATGTTAGCCATTAAAATTCCTTATTTGCTGTCTTTACCGACATGCAGAATGGCAAGGAATGCTTCCTGCGGCAGCTCAACGTTGCCGACCTGCTTCATTCGCTTCTTACCGTCTTTCTGCTTCTGCAACAGTTTCTTCTTACGGCTAACGTCACCGCCATAGCATTTTGCCAGGACGTTTTTACGCAGCTGCTTGACCGTTGAGCGAGCGATAATGTGGTTGCCGATGGCCGCCTGAATCGCGATATCGAACTGCTGACGCGGGATCAGATCTTTCATCTTTTCCACAAGGTCGCGGCCACGATACTGTGAGTTATCACGGTGGGTAATCAGCGCCAGCGCATCAACACGTTCTGAGTTAATCATCACGTCGACACGCACCATGTCAGAGGCTTGGAAACGTTTAAAGTTGTAGTCAAGCGATGCATAGCCGCGAGACGTCGATTTCAGACGGTCGAAGAAGTCGAGCACCACTTCCGCCATTGGAATTTCATAAGTCAGCGCAACTTGTTTACCGTGGTAAACCATGTTGGTCTGAACGCCACGTTTTTCGATACAAAGGGTGATAACGTTGCCGAGGAACTCCTGTGGCAGCAACATGTGGCACTCCGCGATCGGTTCACGCAGTTCAGCGATGTTATTCAGCGGCGGCAGCTTGGAAGGGCTGTCGACGTAGATCACCTGACCATCGGTGGTTTCCACTTCGTATACTACTGTTGGTGCCGTGGTGATCAGGTCGAGATCGTATTCACGCTCCAGACGCTCCTGAATGATCTCCATGTGCAGCAGACCCAGGAAGCCAATGCGGAAACCAAAGCCCAATGCTGTCGAGCTTTCTGGCTCATAGAACAGGGAAGCATCGTTCAGGCTCAGTTTGCCCAGTGCATCGCGGAACGCTTCATAGTCATCAGAGCTGATCGGGAACAGACCGGCGTAAACCTGTGGTTTCACCTTTTTGAAGCCCGGCAACACTTTGTCCGCAGGATTGCGCTGCAGCGTCAGCGTATCGCCGACTGGCGCGCCGAGGATGTCTTTAATCGCGCACACTAACCAGCCTACTTCGCCGCAGTTCAGTTCGTTACGGTCAACCTGCTTAGGCGTGAAAATACCGAGACGGTCAGCGTTATACGTCTGTCCAGTACTCATCACTTTCACTTTGTCGCCTTTGCGCAGTGTACCGTTCTTGATACGAATCAAGGACACTACGCCCAGGTAGTTATCAAACCAGGAGTCGATGATCAGCGCCTGCAGCGGCCCTTCAGGATCGCCTTCCGGTGGTGGAATATCACGCACCAGACGCTCAAGCACATCAGGCACGCCCACGCCGGTTTTCGCTGAGCAGCGCACCGCATCAGCAGCATCGATACCCACGATGTCTTCAATCTCTTCCGCCACGCGCTCTGGATCGGCTGCAGGCAAGTCGATTTTGTTCAGAACCGGTACCACTTCCAGATCCATTTCCATTGCGGTGTAGCAGTTTGCCAGCGTCTGTGCTTCAACGCCCTGGCCTGCATCGACCACCAGCAATGCCCCTTCACACGCCGCCAGAGAGCGGGAAACTTCGTAAGAGAAGTCAACGTGACCGGGAGTATCGATAAAATTGAGCTGGTAAGTTTCACCGTTCAACGCTTTGTAATCGAGCGTCACGCTCTGCGCTTTGATGGTGATGCCGCGCTCGCGCTCCAGATCCATGGAGTCCAGAACTTGCGCTGCCATCTCACGATCGCTAAGGCCACCACAAATTTGAATCAAACGGTCTGACAGCGTTGATTTGCCGTGGTCAATGTGAGCGATGATAGAGAAATTTCGTATGTGCTTCATTTATATGAATATCTTCACGTAAAAAATCAGTGGAAAACTTGAGCACAGACACATTCAGGAAAGTGAGCTTTACCCGGAACCCTGTCAGCCTCATTAATGACGACGCATATTACACTGTTAATGCCGCGCGTTAAAGAATGGAACTGCGGGGAATCGCAACAGATTTCAGCGGTTAAGCCAAAACGAAAAGGCCGCACAGATGCGGCCCAGACGGGGATCAAACTTCGTTTTCCACGCGTAAGGCATCAGGCGGTAACGCCACGCTCAGAATCACCGGTTGGAAGGCTTCGCGATCGCCAAACAGACTGGAAACACCTTTCGCAACAATAAAACCGCCAATGCCGCCTAAAAGCGCACCGCATGCTGCGGCTAAATCGCTGTGGAACAGCATCTGGAAGATGCCTGCAACCAGAAACAGGCCAAACAGTGGCGTCATGTAAACCAACAACGCCGATCCCAACAAGCTGCTTTCACGGATGCCCAGCTCAATGCGCTGGCCCGGCTGTAAAGGCTCTGGGCTGGCAATGGTCATCACATGGGCATTTTTCGGCCCCAGTTGGTTAAGCGCGTGGCTGCCACAGCCTTTACGGGCCGAGCAGCTGTTACAGGAGGTTTTAGCTTCCGAATGCAGCGTGGCAACGCCTTTCTCCCACGCCACCACTGTGGCCCATTCTCTCATCATTTTTGTGCACCTGAATCTATGCTGTCCGCAATACGTTTAGCCGTGGCAGGGGGTAACTCACCCACCACCGTGATTTCACGATTATCGCGCACTTCTGTCTGCACCGTACGACGCCCAGTGCGCAATGACTGCGGCACACTGCTTTTATCGGCAGGGGTAATATTGATAGCGAAGCTAAACAAGCCATCGCTGTACAGACGAGATTCGACCGTTTTGTTCATGGCCGGCATTTCGCGGCGGCTTTGCGAAATCAGCGTCATCCCTGCCGGAAGCCAACCTGGCTGCCAGCTGAGTTGGACTTTATCGCCCGCCGGTAATGACAAGGTAGGTGGCAGATTGGCTTTTTCCAGCCCTTGCATCAGGTTTCGCACGCCTTCATCGACCGCAAAACTGATCACGCGGAACTGCTCCAGCGTTTCACCATCACGATCGAGGAGATCGATACGCAATGGCAATTTGGTGTCCACATCCAACCACACCACATAGCTGTAACGAGTGCCATCACGCGACACGATGCGCACCACTTCACACATCTGGTCAGCCATGCGTGAACGCCCTACCGGAATGAAATCGTAGGCTTCACCTAAACGCGAGAAATCCGCAAACATCAACGCAGGCAACGCATCGATGATGTGGTTACCCGGCAACGAGAAAGGATCAAGCCCTGGCTCGAAATAGCTGATGTCATTCCCGCGTTGAATCACTTCACGGCGTGGTCCATCCATCTGCAACAGTTGGGCAAAAATACGATTGTCGATAACCGCGTGACGATAACGCAGCGACTCAATGCCAAGACGCGAGACATTAATATAGGCAAATTCGTAGTTGAGGTTCTGACTTGCCTGCTCCATTTGATGTAACAACGCCCCGGACGCAGAGGTCTGCGCCGGGGCGGTGGATGACCAAAGCAGGCTGCCTGCCAGCAGGCTAACGGCACACCAAAGCTGCTTCATTACTGCTGTTGAGTTCCTAACGACTGATTTCCGGGAACGTTAGCCTGGGCCTGCTGCGGATCGTTCTTCTCATCAAACTGAACCTGATCGGCATGCAGACGGCGTTGCAATTCGTAATCCTGCAGCATTGCATTCACACGACGACGCTGTTCTTGCACCTGCTGGTTAGAGCTGTTGGTGTCAAACGCATCAGACGGCACGCCGAGGCTGACAGGTAAAGCTTTACCCATCATAGGCAGCGTATTGAATGCAGGGGAATCAGATGCTTCTGTCGCGCCACTGCCAGGTTGATTGTTGTAGTGTTGAACACCCACAATCACCGCCAGCGACACACAGGCAGCCACACCGATTTGCGCCAGTTGCGCAGTCCAGGTGCCGCCACGACGCCAGAATGGCATTTTCTCCCAGCGTGAAGGCTCCGGCTGCGCTTCAGGAATCAGCGTAGTGACTTTGCGCGCTGGTTCAAGAGCAATGGCCGCTGCAACACGTGCGGAGATATCAAAATGCAGCACTTCACCAACGTCACCTCGCATGGTGTCGCGGATTAGATGGTAGCTCTCCCAACTTTTTTGAAGATCTGCATCCTTCGATAACGACGCCAACAGCTCGTTATCTAAAGTTTCACCATCCATTAAAGCGGAAAGTTTTTCTTTCTGCATGCTTTGGTACCCTTCCAGTAGCCGTTATCACTGACGTTGGATAAGCGGTTGAACTTTATTATCAATGGCCTCTCGGGCGCGGAAGATACGCGAACGTACGGTACCGACCGGGCAATCCATGATGGCGGCAATCTCTTCGTAACTTAAGCCATCCAATTCCCGCAGGGTGATGGCCATACGCAGATCTTCGGGAAGCGCCTCAATGGTCCGAAAAACAATTTGTTTCAGTTCCTCTGACAACATTAAGTTCTCAGGGTTCGAAATTTCTTTTAGTGCACCCGCACTTTCGAAATTTTCTGCATCAATCGCATCCACATCACTAGAGGGTGGACGACGCCCCTGAGCCACCAGGTAATTTTTTGCGGTATTCACCGCGATGCGGTACAGCCATGTATAAAAGGCGCTATCGCCACGGAATGATTCCAGTGCGCGATACGCTTTGATAAAGGATTCCTGAACCACATCAGGCACATCGCCTGAAGGAACATAGCGTGAAACCAGGCTCGCCACTTTATGCTGGTATCGAATAACCAGTATGTTAAATGACTTTTGATCTCCCTTCTGAACCCGCTCAACGAGAACCTGATCCGTTAACTGCTCGCTCATCCGAGGTAATGTCTCCCCAAATCTTTTTTATTCGTAAGTGAACTGCCAGCACATCTCATTGTTCTGAGCAAGCATGCGCTTTGAGTCATATGTTGGCCTGAAGTTCACTACGACCAGATAATTTCCGTATCGGAACCACGACATCATTTGTTGTTGATTGTCTTTCAGTGTAGCGACTGACTACGCTGGTGGTGTCTTTTGCGGCACCGATAATCGCTGGCAGAGTACCCTATGACGCCCTAATTTTCATCTTTATTACCTGAATTTTCATAGTGTTTGATATAAAAAACACGATGTGCTCATTTTAAGACATAACTCACTGAAATCGCGTTGTTATCTCCACTGCCTGAAGATTTTTTCCGCGTAATTTGTTCAAAATACTTCACACGACCGCCATCCAGGCATATGCTCGGGTCACCTTTTGTTTAGTAAATTAAACACCATGACTTCGATACCTGATTACCAATGTGATGTGTTGATTGTGGGCAGCGGTGCCGCCGGTTTGTCGCTGGCGCTGCGTCTTGCCCCCTATTACCAGGTAACCGTGCTGAGCAAAGCGCAGGTTAACGAAGGCTCAACACTGTATGCACAGGGCGGGATCGCGGCGGTGTTTGATGAAACCGACAGCATTGAATCCCACGTTGAAGATACTCTGATCGCTGGCGCCGGGTTATGCGACCGTGAAACCGTCAGCTTTATCGCCAGCAACGCGCGCCATTGCGTGCAATGGTTAATTGATAATGGCGTGGCGTTCGATATGGAGCCGCAACCCGATGGTGAGGCGCGTTATCATCTGACGCGTGAAGGCGGCCACAGCCATCGCCGTATTCTGCACAGTGCCGATGCCACAGGTCGCGCAGTGGAAACGACACTGGTCAGCCAGGCGTTAAGCCATCCCAATATACGCATCATTGAACGTACCAACGCAGTGGATTTAATTCTTTCAGATAAAGTCGGACTGCCGGGCAAACGTCGAGTGGTGGGGGCATGGATCTGGAATCGCAATCGCGAACAGGTTGAAACCTGCCGTGCACGAGCCGTAGTGCTGGCGACTGGCGGCGCGGCAAAAGTGTATCAATACACCACTAACCCGGATGTCGCCTCCGGTGATGGTATTGCCATGGCGTGGCGTGCGGGCTGTCGCGTGGCCAATCTGGAGTTCAACCAGTTCCATCCTACCTGTTTATTCCACCCTCAGGCGCAGAACTTTTTGCTGACCGAAGCCCTGCGCGGTGAAGGTGCGTGGCTACTGCGTCCGGACGGTTCGCGCTTTATGCCTGACTTTGATGAGCGTGCTGAGTTAGCACCGCGCGATATCGTGGCGCGCGCCATCGATCACGAAATGAAGCGCTTGGGCGTGGATTGCATGTATCTCGATATCAGCCATCAGCCGGAAAGTTTTGTGCGCGCCCACTTCCCGATGATCTATGAAAAATTGCTGACCTTCGGTTTGGATCTCACTAAAGAGCCCATTCCGATCGTCCCCGCTGCACATTACACCTGCGGTGGCGTGATGGTGGATCAGCATGGCCGTACCGACGTTGATGGGCTGTATGCCATTGGAGAAGTGAGCTATACCGGACTGCATGGTGCCAATCGCATGGCATCCAACTCACTGCTGGAGTGTCTGGTTTATGGCTGGTCGGCGGCGGAAGATATGATTCGTCGCCTGCCAGCGGTTACCGCCGTTGAGCAGTTACCCGCATGGGATGAAAGCCGTGTGGATGACGCCGACGAGCGCGTGGTGATTCAGCATAACTGGCATGAGCTACGCCTGTTTATGTGGGACTACATGGGCATTGTGCGCACCACCAAAAGGCTGGAGCGCGCCCTGCGCCGTATTACGTTGTTACAGCAGGAAATTGATGAGTACTATGCGCACTTCCGACTCTCTAACAATCTGTTGGAGCTGCGCAATTTAGTTCAGGTGGCGGAGTTGATGGTGCGCTGTGCGCTGCAGCGCAAAGAGAGCCGAGGTCTGCATTACACGCCAGACTATCCCGATCAGCTTCCTGAAGCCTTACCCACGCAACTCCAGCCGGATAATTATCTGAACAGATAAAAATCGGAAACCAGGCTGATCCAGTCAGCCGAATAACTCTTATCTTCGTCGCGAATGGCGAGACGTTCCAGCAACGTTTCGCCCGCGGTCGGGGAAAAGCCCAATACCAGACGATTTGGTGGGCGTTGGGCATAAGCCGCGACATCATAGCGGTAACGCAGATGCCAGCCTTCTGCCAGTGCGAGTGAAATCAGCTGTTCTCCCGTCTCTTCAGGCAGTACCACACAAAAAATTCCCTCTTCTTCTATTAATTGTGCGGCGCAGCGTAACAACGTGGGATGGTCGAGTGTGGCGGTGCTGCGCGCGTTATCCCGCTCGACACTGCCGGTCGTGTTGCCGGGTGTAAAAAACGGAGGGTTACTGACAATCAGAGAGTAGCGTTTCTCGCTTTGCTCACTCCAGCTCACAATATCCTGATGATGGATGGTGATACGATCGGCCCAGGGTGAAGCCTGCACATTCTCGAGAGCCTGGCTTGCGGCACTCTCTTCCAGCTCAACCGCATCAAGGGTGACCTGTTCGGGGGTACGCTGCGCCAACATCAAGGCAATCAATCCGCTGCCACAGCCAATATCGAGGATACGACGCGTCCCCGCCACAGGAGCCCAGGCGCCAAGTAATACGCCATCCGTACCGACTTTCATCGCACAGCGGTCATGCGCCACGAAAAATTGCTTAAAGGTGAAACCATCTTTTCTTAACATCGCCCGCGTTTGCGGCTGGTCCTGAGACATTCTTCACTACCATTGAATTGTTTACTGCGGGGAGTGTAACGTGGTCACGCGGGGAATTCACCTGCACCTGAAATGCACAAACAGATGAAGATTATGTTTGATCTGTCTATAATCAGCGCCCCAAACTGAGGTAGACCATGACCGTAACCACATTCTCCGAACTCGAACTTGACGAAAGCCTGCTGCAAGCTTTGCAGGAAAAAGGCTACACGCGCCCCACTGTTATTCAGGCTGAGACCATTCCTGCCGCGTTGGAAGGCCGTGACGTTCTGGGTTCGGCTCCAACCGGGACGGGGAAAACGGCAGCCTTTCTGCTGCCTGCATTACAGCACCTGCTCGATTTCCCACGTAAAAAATCGGGCCCACCGCGTATCCTGATTGTTACGCCTACCCGTGAACTGGCGATGCAAGTGGCTGACCAGGCACGTGAGCTGGCAAAACACACCCATCTCGATATCGCCACCATTACCGGCGGCGTGGCGTACATGAACCACGCAGAAGTGTTCAGTGAAAACCAGGACATCGTGGTGGCCACCACTGGCCGTTTGCTGCAGTACATCAAAGAAGAGAACTTTGATTGCCGCGCCGTTGAGACCCTGATCCTCGACGAAGCCGACCGCATGCTCGACATGGGCTTCGCGCAAGATATCGAAACCATCGCGGCCGAAACGCGCTGGCGTAAGCAGACGTTGCTGTTCTCTGCCACGCTGGAAGGCGACAACATCAAAGATTTCGCCGAGCGTCTGCTGAATGATCCGGTGTCGATTGAAGCTGATCCCAGCAAAAGCGAACGTAAAAAGATTCAGCAATGGTATTACCGCGCCGACAATCTTGAGCACAAGACCAAGTTGCTGATCCATCTGCTGAAAATGCCAGAAGCCAAGCGCGTGATCGTCTTTGTACGCAAGCGTGAGCGTCTGCATGAGGTGGTGACCTGGTTGCACGAAGCCGGCATCCGCACCAGTTATCTGGAAGGTGAGATGGTGCAGGTCAACCGCAACGAAGCGATCAAGCGCATCAATGAAAATCGCGTAAACGTAATGATTGCAACTGACGTTGCCGCACGCGGAATCGACATTGATGATGTGACGCATGTGATTAACTTTGACCTGCCGCGCACCGCTGATGTCTATCTGCACCGCATTGGCCGCACCGCACGCGCTGGCCGTAAAGGCACGGCGATTTCGCTGGTTGAAGCGCATGACCATCTGCTGCTGGGCAAAATCACACGTTATATCAATGAGCCCGTTAAGGCTCGCGTGATTGAAGAGTTGCGCCCAGAATCACGCGCACCAAGTGCCAAAGTCACGGGTAAACCGTCGAAAAAGGTGCTGGCGAAGCGAAAAGAACAAAAAGAGAAAGAAGCGGAAAAACCGCGTGTTAAACAGCGTCATCGCGACACTAAAAATGTCGGGAAGCGCCGCAAGCCAAGCGGCAGCAGCACGCCAGAGAGCAGTGCGGAATAAAACAGCACTCGCACAATTAAAGCGCCTCTTTTGAGGCGTTTTTTTATGCCTGAAGATAAGAAATAGCCTTCACGCCACGCTTTTCATCTCAATGACCTTTCTGAGACTCCTGGCGCATATCATTAAATGCAAAAAAGGCCGCACCGACTGACATCGGCACGGCCTGAATGATTGTGTGACTTTTGGTCAGCCGATCAATTACAGACTTTCAGTGAAAGTACGGGTAATCACATCGCGCTGCTGTTCCGGCGTCAGCGCATTAAAGCGCACCGCATAACCTGAAACACGAATGGTCAGCTGCGGATATTTCTCCGGGTGCTTGACGGCGTCTTCAAGCGTTTCACGGCGCAGCACATTCACATTCAGATGCTGGCCCCCTTCAATACGCACTTCTGGCTTCTGCTCCAGTGGGATCTCACGGTAAGCAATCTCGCCCAAATCGCTGATCGCAACGACCTGATCTTCAGTGAAATCGCCTTTAGCACACAGGCAACGCGCTTCGGCTTTCTCGTCATCCAGCAACCAGAATGAGTTCAGAAGTTTTGGGTTGTTGGCCTGAGTAATTTGAATACCAGTAATCATAGTGACCTCCAGGGCTTTGATGCGCTGCTGACAGGCACAGCGCGGTTCATCATGTGATTAGATGCTCTGGTATATCACCCCGATAAACAGGCCGTTTTGACCTGCATCAATTATGCCCAGCCCGAATGTCAGCGAAAAAACTAACAAATTGATTTATAACCATTATGCGCAATAACTTTTTTTGTGTTTTCTCAAATTATTTTTACCCTTCTGCTACCGCTTACGACACGTTAAGCTAGGTGCAAAATTTTGCAGGGAGTTGAAAATGGCTGAAAAGCTAACCTGGCACAGCGTGCTGGCTGAAGAGAAAGAGAAACCTTACTTTATCGACACGTTAAAAGCCGTGGCGAATGAGCGCGCAGCCGGTGTCACCGTTTATCCGCCGCAGAAAGATGTGTTCAATGCCTTCCGTTTGACGGAGCTGGGTGACATCAAAGTGGTGATTCTGGGCCAGGATCCCTATCACGGTCCCAATCAGGCCCACGGTTTGGCCTTCTCGGTATTGCCGGGCGTGAACATCCCGCCTTCTCTATTGAATATGTACAAAGAGCTTGAGAAGGATATTCCCGGTTTTATTCGCCCACAGCATGGCTTTCTGGAAAGCTGGGCCACGCAAGGCGTGATGCTGTTAAACACCGTGCTCACCGTCGAAGCCAGCAAGGCGCATTCCCATGCGCGTTTCGGTTGGGAAACCTTTACCGACAACGTGATCAGCGCCATTAATCAACATCGTGAAGGGGTGATTTTCTTGCTGTGGGGTTCACATGCGCAGAAGAAAGGCAGCATCATTGATACTCAGCGCCATCACGTTTTGAAAGCGCCCCACCCTTCACCGCTCTCGGCCCATCGTGGATTTTTCGGCAGCCAGCACTTCTCGCAGGCCAATGCGCTGCTGCGCCAGTCTGGACAAACACCTATCGACTGGATGCCGGTATTACCCTGACAAATAAAAACGGCCGCATTCAGCGGCCGTTGATCTTTAAAGCGGGCTAATTAACCTTTTGCTTTGGTCACGGCCACCATCGCCGGGCGCAGCAGGCGACCATTGAGGGTATAACCACGCTGCATCACCATCAGCACGTGATTAGGCGCCATATCTTCAGATTCAATCATCGACATCGCCTGATGCACGTCTGGATTGAATGGCACATTGGTTTCACCGACCACTTCCACACCGTACTTACGCACGGCACCCAGCAGGGATTTCAGCGTCAGCTCAATGCCTTCAATCATAGAGGCAAGCTCGGTGTTCTCTTTGTCGGTCACTTCCAGCGCGCGCTCCAGGCTATCGATCACCGGCAGCAGCTCATTGGCAAATTTTTCCAGCGCAAACTTGTGCGCCTTTTCCACGTCCATTTCGGCACGGCGACGGATATTTTCAATCTCCGCCTGAGCACGCAGCTGCGCATCGCGCACGCCGGTCTGCGACTGGGCTAATTCAGCTTCCAGTTGCGCAATACGCTCATCACGCGGATCCACCTCAGTTGCCGTCTCTGCGTCCACGTGCTGTTGGTCCTGTTGAATTTCGTCTGAGACTTGCTCGTTAGGGGTATTCTGTTCTTTACTACTCATGAATTTCTCCGCGTTTTGCACATTCATCTCGCTGGTTGGCTTATTATGGGGATCAGTTTGACGGTTTCAAGTGAACCCATCACATTGCCTGGCCGTTTTGGCTTATGAGGAACACCTGCTAAATGAACAAACACTTTAACTGCATTGGGATTGTGGGTCATCCGCGTCATCCTACTGCGTTAACCACCCATGAAATGCTCTGGCGCTGGCTGACAGCAAAAGGCTATGAGGTGATCGTCGAGCAGCAGATTGCCCGCGAATTGAATTTGAAAGATGTGGAAACCGGCAGCCTGGCGGATATCGGTCAACGCGCCGATTTAGCGGTCGTGGTCGGGGGTGACGGCAACATGCTGGGCGCCGCGCGCGTGCTGGCACGTTATGACATTAAAGTGATTGGGATTAACCGCGGTAATCTCGGTTTTCTCACCGATCTCGATCCCGACAATGCTCAGCAACAGTTAGATGATGTGCTGCAGGGCGAATACTTCGTGGAGAGCCGTTTCCTGCTGGAAGCACAAGTGTGTAAGCAAGATTGCTCACCGCGTATTGGCAGCGCTATCAACGAAGTGGTGCTACATCCGGGCAAAGTGGCGCATATGATTGAATTCGAGGTCTACATCGATGAAGTCTTTGCGTTTTCACAGCGCTCCGATGGATTGATTATTTCCACACCGACGGGCTCAACCGCCTACTCGCTTTCCGCTGGCGGCCCGATCCTGACCCCGTCGCTGGATGCGATTGCGCTGGTGCCGATGTTCCCGCACACGCTCTCCGCTCGCCCGTTGGTGATTAACAGCAGCAGCACCATTCGCCTGCGTTTTTCCTCACTGCGAAGCGACCTGGAGATCAGTTGCGACAGCCAAATCGCGCTGCCAATTCAGGAAGGAGAGGATGTGTTGATCCGTCGCAGCGCCCATCACCTCAATCTTATCCATCCAAAAAATTACAATTATTTTAATACCTTAAGCTCAAAATTAGGCTGGTCTAAAAAATTGTTCTGAAAATCACCGCCAGCTACTTTACTGTATAAAAAACCAGTTTATACTGTATGAAAAACCATATCTGTTTTTACATACAGGTGATTCTATGCTGGCACAACTGACCATCAGTAACTTTGCTATCGTTCGTGAACTGGAGATTGACTTTCATCGTGGTATGACAGCAATCACAGGGGAAACCGGCGCAGGTAAATCCATCGCAATTGATGCGTTGGGCCTGTGCCTGGGCGGCCGTTCTGAAGCAGATATGGTGCGTCAGGGTGCCAGTCGAGCAGATATCTGTGCGCGCTTCCAACTGAAAGCCTCGCCGTCAGCCCAGCGCTGGTTGGTCGAGAATCAACTTGATGAAGGCAACGAGTGCCTGTTGCGCCGCGTGATCAGCGCCGATGGCCGTTCCCGTGGCTTTATTAACGGCACTTCCGTACCGCTCTCACAGTTACGCGAACTGGGCCAGCTGCTGATCCAGATTCACGGTCAGCATGCGCATCAGCTCCTGCTTAAATTCGATCACCAAAAACACCTGCTGGACGCCTATGCCGCCCATGATGGCCTGCTCACCGACATGCGCCAGCACTATCAGCGCTGGCATCAAAGCTGCCGCGCGTTGGCGCAGCATCAGCAACTCTCGCAAGAGCGTGAGGCGCGTCGTGAACTGCTGCAATATCAGCTAAAAGAACTCAATGAATTTGCCCCGCAGCCTGGCGAGTTTGAACAGATTGATGAGGAGTACAAGCGCCTGGCTAACAGCGGTCAGCTGCTCTCAACCAGCCAACAGGCCCTGCAGATTCTCGCCGACAGTGACGATACGAATCTGCAAAGTTTGTTGTATAGCGCCCGTAATATGCTGGGTGAATTAGTGACGCTGGATGACAAAGTGAGTGGCGTGTTCAATCTGCTGGAAGAAGCCGCGATTCAGTTGAGTGAAGCCAGCGATGAGCTACGCCATTACTGCGAGCGACTGGATCTCGACCCTAACCGTTTGCATGAGCTGGAGCAGCGCCTGTCACGCCAGATCGCCTTGTCCCGTAAGCATCACGTTTCCCCGGAAACCTTGCCGGTGCTGTATCAGCAGTTGCTGGATGAAGCCGAACAGCTGTCGCAGCAAGAGAGCGATCAGGAAACGTTGCAAACTGAAGTCGTTGCCCATCATCAGGCGGCACTGGCCTGTGCGGAAAAACTGCATCAGCTGCGTGAACAGTCAGCACAGGAGTTGAGCCAACTGATCACCCAAAGCATGCGCACCCTCTCCATGCCGCACGGTCAGTTTGCCATTGAGCTGGAATTCAATGCCGATCAACTGACGGCGGACGGCGCAACCCGTATTGAATTCCGCGTGACCACCAACCCAGGCCAACCGCTGCAACCACTGGGGAAAGTGGCGTCCGGCGGTGAACTGTCACGTATCGCCTTGGCGATCCAGGTAATCACCGCGCAGAAAATGGAAACCCCGGCGATGATCTTTGATGAAGTCGATGTCGGTATCAGTGGACCAACGGCTGCGGTGGTGGGTCAAATGTTGCGTCAACTGGGTGAGTCAACCCAGGTGATGTGCGTGACGCATTTACCACAGGTAGCCGGTTGCGGACATCAACACTTCTTCGTCAGTAAAGAGACGGATGGCGCGATGACAGAAACCCATATGCAGCCGCTGGATAAACGTTCTCGCCTGCAAGAACTGGCACGTTTGCTGGGCGGCAGCGAAGTCACGCGTAACACCCTGGCCAACGCCAAAGAACTTTTAGCAGCCTGATACCGCACTTTTTTCTGGCCCAATGGTCATATGCTTGCTCTGTAGAGGTTTCCAATAGGACAAAGGTTTATTATCATCGGCATTTATACCCAAAATAATTCGAGTCCCCTCATGGGGCCTACTCTTGGTTCAGGAAGGCGACAAGTGCATGAATCCTCAGGAGCTTACTGAAGTAAGTGACTGAGGTGAATGCACTTAGTCAACGCACCTGCAACTTGAAGTATGAAGGGTATATATCGCCATAATAAAGCCTGCCGTATGCAGAGTTCAGATTTCGATGGCAACAAAACTGCCTGATGAAAGGCGTTTGGCCCCAGAAAAGGAATGTATAGATGCGCTGTAAAACGCTGACTGCCGCGGCAGTGGTAATGTTGATGATGACCGCCGGATGTTCCACCCTTGAGCGCGTAGTGTATCGCCCGGACATCAACCAAGGTAACTACCTGGTCGCCAACGATGTTTCGAAAATTCACACCGGCATGACGCAGCAACGTTTGGTATTACGTATTCCGCCAGGAACCAGGTCATGAAGGTGTAAAACAGCAAACGCTGACGCTGACCTTCGACAGCAACGGTACGTTGACCAATATCGACAACAAACCGAAGCTCACTGGGTCGGAAGGCTAAGTGAATCACAACAAAAAAAGGCGCCTGAGCGCCTTTTTTTGTGCCTGAGATTGGGTTACTTGTTGGTAGCCGAACGTTCAGCGCGTTGACGTCGCATCTCTTTCGGATCGGCAATCAGCGGGCGATAAATCTCTACACGATCGCCATCCTGAACGGCATCACCCAATTTGACCGGGCGACTGAAGATGCCGACTTTGTTACTTTTCAGGTCAATGTCTTTGCGCAGCGTTAAGAGTCCCGATGCTTTAATCGCCTGCTCTACCGTCGCGCCTTCATCGAGCGTGACAGTGCGCGAGTACTGCTTTTCGGGCAGCGCATACACCACTTCAACGCTGATATCAGCCACGGTAAACCTCTTTGGCGCGCTGTGAGAACGCCTGCACCATACTGTTGGCCAACTCTTTAAAGATGCGACCAAACGCCATTTCTACCAGCATGTTGGTGAATTCGAAGTCGAGGCTTAGCTCGACTTTACAGGCATCATCTCCTAAAGAGGTGAAGTGCCACCCACCGGTCAGCTTACGAAAAGGACCGTCAACCAGTTGCATCAAAATGCTTTGATTACTGATCAATGTATTGCGCGTGGTAAAGGTTTTACTGATGCCTGCTTTCGAGACATCCACCGCCGCCGTCATCTGATTTCCGCTGTTATCTAACACTCGGCTACCCGTGCAGCCTGGCAGAAATTCGGGATAAGCATCCACGTCATTAACAAGACGGTACATCTGCTCAGCGCTATAGGGGACCAACGCCGAACGGCTAATCTGGGCCATAATGGTTCCTGTTCATCACAAAACCGTTGAATAATACCATTTTCGGTTACCAAACAAAATTCACGGGTTTGTTAGCTGTGCTAAAATGAACTGTTTTTTACCGCCCCCAGGACAGGGGGATGCGCCCACAGACTGAGTGATGTAGACTACGCCGCACTATGACAAAGAAAAAAGCTCACAAACCCGGTTCAGCCACTATTGCCCTCAACAAACGCGCTCGCCACGAATACTTCATTGAAGAAGAGTTCGAAGCAGGTCTGTCGTTGCAAGGATGGGAAGTCAAATCACTCCGCGCCGGTAAAGCCAACATCAGTGACAGCTATATTTTGCTGCGCGATGGCGAAGCCTATCTGTTTGGTTCCACTTTCCAACCGCTGGCCGTAGCCTCCACACACGTGGTGTGCGACCCGACCCGTAACCGTAAACTGCTGTTAAAACAGCGCGAACTAGACTCGCTCTATGGCCGAGTGAATCGCGAAGGTTTTACCGTGGTTGCGTTGTCGATGTACTGGAAAAACGCCTGGGCCAAACTGAAAATTGGTGTGGCACGCGGTAAGAAAGAACACGACAAGCGTGACGACGTGAAAGAACGTGAATGGAAGATGGATAAAGCACGTATTATGAAGAATTCAAAGCGTTAAGCACTGGATTCAGACGTCATCTTTCTGTAGTATGAGAAGTTCTGGGGCTGATTCTGGACTCGACGGGATTGTGAAGCCTTAGGAGCATGCCGAGGGGCGGTTTGCCTCGTAAAAAGCCGCAAAAAAATAGTCGCAAACGACGAAAACTACGCTTTAGCAGCTTAATACCCTGCTTTGAAGCCCTCTCTCCCTAGCTTCCGCTCTTAAGACGGGGATCAAGAGAGGTCAAACCCAAAAGAGATCGTGTGGATGCCCTGCCTGGGGTTGAAGCATTAAATCTAATCAGGCTAGTTTGTCAGTGGCGTGTCTGTCCGCAGCTGGCCGGCGAATGTAAAGATTGACTAAGCATGTAGTGCCGACGGTGTAGTAATTTCGGACGCGGGTTCAACTCCCGCCAGCTCCACCAAAATTCTTCAAAGATGGTTCCAGAGCCATCCGCAGAAGTCCTGAAAGCCCGCACGGCACAAGCCCTGCGGGCTTTTTTGTGTCTGTAATATTCCGAGACGATCCGCCTGAATCCAGTGATTATTGGTATACGGATTGGTATACGCTAGAATGTATGCCAATTCCGTATACCAATTTATAAAGGAACGTCTATAGTGGCACGGACAACTCGCCCCCTTACCAACACAGAAGTTCTGCGCGCTAAAGCGCTGGAGAAGGATCTAACGCTGCATGATGGCGATGGGCTGTTCCTGATAGTGAAAACTAGCGGTAAAAAGCTTTGGCGTTTCCGTTATCAACGTCCGAGAACAAAGCAGCGAACAATGATGGGACTCGGTGCCTTCCCTGCCCTTTCACTCGCTGATGCCCGAGGGCTAAGAGCGGATTACCTTGCCTTATTGGCAAATGGTATTGACCCTCAAGTTCAGGCGGAGGTTATCGAAGAACAACAACAGATAGCTTTGGACAGTATTTTTTCGACTGTTGCGGCCAATTGGTTCCAGCTCAAAAGTAAAAGCGTTACTTCTGATTACGCTAAAGACATTTGGCGCTCATTAGAAAAAGATGTTTTCCCTTCGATTGGTGAGATTCCCGTTCAGCAAATCAAAGCCCGAACATTTGTTGAAGCGCTTGAACCTATCAAAGCTCGTGGGGCACTGGAAACAGTTCGTCGCTTGGTACAGCGTATCAACGAAATAATGATATATGCTGTTAACACTGGTTTGATTGATGCCAATCCAGCATCAGGGATTGGTATGGCTTTTGAAAAACCTAGAAAGAAAAATATGCCGACATTAAGACCAGAAGAGTTGCCGAATCTTATGCGCTCTTTGGTTATATCAAATCTGTCTGTAACTACTCGCTGCCTAATTGAGTGGCAACTCCTAACACTTGTGCGCCCTTCAGAGGCCTCTGGTGCACGCTGGGCAGAGATCGATCTAAATGCAAAACTTTGGACAATTCCGGCAGAACGAATGAAGGCTAAAAGAGAACATATTATTCCTTTATCGCATCAGGCTTTGGAGATTCTTAAAGTAATGAGTCCTATAAGTGCACATCGCGAACACGTCTTCCCCAGCAGGAATGATCCAAAACAATCCATGAATGGTCAGACCGCTAATGCCGCTTTGAAACGAATGGGGTATGGTGGAAAACTTGTTGCACATGGATTGCGCTCAATTGCCAGCACCGCTTTGAATGAAGCTAACTTCAACTCAGATGTAATCGAGTCGGCACTAGCTCACTCAGACAAAAATGAAGTTAGGAGAGCCTATAACCGTTCTATTTATTTAGAAAAAAGAATAGAAATGATGAATTGGTGGGGAGATAAGGTATACGATAAAAAATAAAAAAGCTCAAAACTATGAGCTTTTGTTTTTATTATTACCTTTATTTTCATTATCATTTTCTTTATTGTGTAATGTCATAAAGGTATTGTACCAGCTTGAAACGCGAAATATGGCGAGAACAGCGGCTAGCGCTGAAAATACTGAGTAAACAAATAAAAAATAAGCGATAAAGCTAAAACCCAACAAAATATATTTGTAAGAAATACCTAAATAGTAATACATAAAGGCATTCTTAACAAGAATGCCGCTATATGCCTTTGTGACCAAAGCTGTGATAATAGTCATTAACTGCAAAAGAATAAAATGCACAAAAGTTGCGTTCACTGACATGTATGGAGAATACTCTACAACTCCATTCTCAGTTTCTTCATCTCCCGTTATTACTTTTTTGAAGCCCTCATCACCAATAGCGATCCACATAGCAAAGCCGCCCAATGAAAATCCCAGAAGGTTAGGCATTAATGATAGAATATCATTCCACCAACCTTGATGAGCCCATGATGGATAAAGAACCACAGTCATAAAAATAGCACACCAGAAATAGCGACTTCTAATCACAGCATAGGTGCCGCCATAGATTTTCCAGTATCTGGCTAATGCACTATTTGATTCTTTCTTTTGAGTCATTACTTTTTCAGTAGCCTCTTAAATTCGCTTGCTAATGACCTTGCTTTTAATAACAACAGTTCAGCTACTGATGTTACATCCGAATCGTATGGCTCAACCCTTTGCAGTGGTACGCGGCTAGACGCATGTACTTCAACCAATCCCGCTTCGTTGATTCTGCGCACACTAACTTCACCATTTCTAGAAGCGATTAAAGCATCCTGTTTTAGCTCTTCATCAGGCTTTATTTCATTGCCTCGCTCTGACTTATATGTTTTATCTTCTTCAATTACTCCAATCCGTTTAAAGCGCCTTTGCATAACATTCTCGGCAGAAGCAAGATCATCAGGATTCGGGCGTCGAGTCACCATATTTATAGATGTAATACCTTTTAATGCAAGCATTTTCTCAACGCTTTCAGGCTCAGTAAGTATAGTAACATTAACCTTACCAAACTTCTTTATGATTCTTTCGTCGGAAAATATTCCATTCAAAAACAACTCAACTTGCCTTGATGAAAGATTTCTACTTTTATCCTGCATTTCATAAACTAAAAGATGACTAACTGGTAGAAAGACAAAAGAAAACCGAGCTACATTCGGCTTCAAGTTTTCAGGAATATTTATCCTTCCTTTTTCTTCATCAGAGGCTATATCTTTTTTTACAATATCAAACCAGTCACCATTGATATCAATATCTGTATACTTTAGTATTTCCCCCTCGTAAGGTTCTGTATAAACCTGTCCTTTCTTATATGCATAAAAAAGAAAGAGTTGCAAATGAGTCCCCCCTTAAATTCACATCAATAGCGTTTTTCTTTGCCGCCCTAAATAACTCGACGTATTTTTTTGGTGAGTGAGGATGTATTGTTATATTCACTGCTCCATAAGTTAATTTTTTTGCTCTCGCCATTTTTATTTTTTCATTCCTTATCAATTAGAAAAATTATATATACACTGAAGATTTAATAAAAACCACGTATTAACGTGCATAAGCAAATAATTAAATGACATAAAAAGTTACATTCATATTCATTCTGAAGCTAAGCTCATTTGATAACCGCTGCTAACTAGTCCTTTCAACAATCGAAGGCTTAATCTCTCAAATCATTGCCAGCGCGCACTCGTACCCCCGCCACGCCTGCCCGCTTCATTGAGTGGTTTTCATGCACATGCATGAATGGCCATATGCCGCGCCGCTACTGGGCTGATGTGCCGGTCATGAGTGCCTGAGACTCATGCGTTTTCATGCAGCATAGACATGCAGTCGTGAGCAGAGAGGCCAGCCAGGAAAAAGAGGCGTAAAAAAACCGGCGCAGTGGCCGGTTCAGACTTAGCAGACAAGTTTCAGGCGGGTGACTGTTGCCGGGTAGACAGTTTACTGGCAGAACCATATCGCCCCAGCGTCTGCGGCTGTCGCGCAGCGCTCAGCGTTTCCGTTTTGGGTTCAGATTCCGCTGGCTTCTGCGGCTTCATGATGATTTTCTCGACGCTCTCCAGCGCGGTAAACGTGCAGGAGCAGTCAAGGTTGGTGCACTGATACCAGGTGCGCTTGACGGTCGCTGACTCGTAGGCGCTTGTGCGGGTGTGTGCGGTGGTGCCGCACTCCGGGCATTTGAGAGCCATTACGCGCCCTCCTGTGGTAGCTGGTTCAGACGCTGCGTAAAGCGCAGGTGCTGTGCGGGTGTGTAGCTGCCCTGGCAGTCGCCCAGCATACCAGCCTCCGGGGCAAGGCCCGTTTCGGCCAGCGTGCCCTGGTAGGCTGCTGCCACCGCCGGTCGCGCCCTTTGCACCTCGCGGGCCACAGCGCTGCGCAGCAGCCGGGCGGCTACTTCCAGCCCTCCGGGGCCATTCAGGAAGGGGGCCAGCGCGGAGGTAAGCGCCGGGCCGTGTTCGCTCATAAAGCCGCTGAGCGCGTCTTCCGTGCAGGCTTCCAGCACAATCCGCTGTGCATAGACACCCTCACGGGCAGCGCAGTTAATCTGCCAGTCCAGCACCGCGATGCGCTCGCGCAGCTCTGGCACGCGCTCACTGTAATCAGTCGTTTTTTCGCCAGCCGTGAGCAGGTTATCCAGCGCCGTTACGGCCTCCTGACGCTTACTGAGGTGCGCCTGCCACTGGCTGCGGGCGGCGCGGAACTGCTCCAGCGCCTGCGCGGGTGTGGTCGCAACGGTCATTGTGCCTGCTCCTTCTGTGCCATTTCGCGACGGGCAAGAATTTTATGACGTGCTGCGGGAGAGGGGCTGTTTCTGTAGTCAGAATGTGCGCCGCGCGCAGGGAACGTCCCCGCGAGCTTAAACACGTCGTCTTCCGGGAGGGCATCACGCACCAGCGCAGGGTCAGTGATGTTCCGGGCGACAAAAGTCTTCAGCACCGTATCCGGGTCGTTCACGCTGTCCACTTCGCCAATACCGGCGCTGGCCTGACGCCCCAGCGTTATTTTCAGCAGGCTCAGCGTCTGAATAAGCTGCTGGCCGTGCGCGTCCATAAACATCTGCCAGAGCTGCATGGCGCGAAGATTCACAAGGTCGCTGTGCGCGCTGATGTAGGCGAGTGCGCGCTCGCTGGTTTCCCACGGCAGTAACTCATTCTCCTGTGCGTGCAGGGCCAGCAGGGCATCAAACTCCTCGAGCGACTCGCGGTCGAGCGCAACCTCAGCGCGCAGCTTCTTCATCTCCGGCGTCATCACGCCGCCGTTCTCACGGAACAGCCTGCGCCATTCGTCATTCTGGGCGGTCGCATTTGCTTCGGTCTCAGCGCGGCGCTGGCGGATGATGTCGCGCTGAGTGGCGGCGGCCTCCTGCTTAGTGCGTGCATCAAGCCATGCGGCTTTGGCGGTGCTGACTTTTTCCAGGGCGGTCTGGGTGCTGGCGGGTAAGTCGGTTGTGTGGGACATATATGCTCCTGTCGGGTCGGTTGGGATAAGTCAATTGTGCCGGGGCTGGCACAGGCGCTGCCACCGGGCGGCGTTGTATGACGGACCAGACAAAAGCTTTCTTTCTGGCGAGCCAGGAAAAGGTCTCACGAGAGCCGTTCATCAGCTTTCAGTTTTATATAAATCCTTCACTATTATTCACCTTAGTAAAAAAATAGTAAATACAGTTAATTAAAGGGTGAAGAATCGAGAAATGATTGTTCACCCACTGTTCACCATTCTTCACCAGTGAATTTCAGAGAAATGTAAATTTTAACCATCCATGCCTTTTAATTATTAATTTTCGATAGTTTTATCCTATGTAAATTTTTGGACCAGGGGTAAATAAAGACTAATAAGCACTAATAAGACTGAGAGGTCAGAAATCAAGCGAAAAGTGCCATCATCTGCACAATTTCACCTTGTTGCTTTGGCAGTAAATATGCTGAAAATAAAGAGCTACCCGACGCCGTTCGTATCCGTGCGGCGCTTAATGGACTCAGAAAGAGGTAGCTTATGCACACTGCTTTATCCGCTCATTCTTCCGCCCCGGCGGTCCCGGCTATGCCATTATCTCACCCGGTTCAGGAGCGTTTTATGCGCCTGCCGGAAGTGATCCACGTCTGCGGCCTGTCCCGCTCAACCATCTACGACCTTATCAGCCGCAGCGCCTTCCCCGCGCAGGTGTCGCTGGGAGGGAATAACGTGGCGTGGCTGGCAAGTGAGGTCAGCGCCTGGATGAACGAACGTATCGCCGCGCGCGGTCAGGAGCGTACAGTATGATCCGGCTGAACATTGAAGGCACCACTCATCACCTGTCCGTGGAGGACGCGAAGCAGCTGGCGCTGGCCATTGCCGCTGAGGTGGACATGCCCGGTCAGCCGCAGCGCTTTCGCGGCACAGGCCTCAGTTTCCGCATTTCGCGCAGCGAAGCGGCACACTCAGATACGCAGGTATTTTCCCGCGACGGCATCACCCTCACCGACTGCTGAGGTGTCTATGCCGCTTTCTTCTTTCACTCCCGGCTTGCGCGCCGGGGGCTTTCCCTGGTACAGTATTTTCGCTGTCGCAAAATCGGCAGCCGGGATTGGCGTCCTGAATATAACGTTGGCGACACCAGACGCGCCTTGCGTCTTTTTTGTGTCTGTGCCTTGATGCACCCATTTATCGGGCGACGGTTCTGTATCCGTCGCGCCGTCTGCGTAATGGTGGCTCAGGCGGGGGCTTCTCACGAAGCGCCGGTTTCCAATGTTGCCGGTTACGCCAACCCCGTCTGGGCTACCACCAGTGAAATTGGCGTTTCCGGTGGTAGCTGTTCGCTACTAACATTGGAGACTGCCCTTATGGCTACGGTCCTTATTTCCCCATACCCTCAGTTTGTCTTTGTTTTTGCTGCCGTGCGCCGCTGTCAGCGCAATTCCCGTGTTCAGATGCTGCGCGCTACCGCTACCAACGAGCGCGCCGCCCGCCAGCTGCTTGCCCGCGACTACGTGCTGTCCCTCGCCTGCCGTCTGCCGACTGCGGAGGTGCGCGCATGAGCCAGATTACGATTTCCACCGACGACCTGACGCGCCTTGAGCACCTGCGCAACGCCGGGCGCTTCGTCAGCGACATGACCGCTTTTCAGGAATGCCACGAACTACCGCTGCCTGCACAGCGCGCGCAGCTGGCCTCACTTGTGTTTCTTATCACCGAGCAGCTCGACGGCGTAGTGACCCGCTGCCACGACAGCTGGATGAATGATGAGGTGACGCCATGAAAATCCGCACCCTTTCCTCTGACCTGCACGCCGCGCTGGCCCGTCGCGCGGTGGCCTGCGCCTGGCTCACCCTGTGCGGCGAGCAGCAGCGCTACCCCGGCCTGACGCTGGCGCGACTTGAGCGCGCCATTGAGACCGAGCTGGAAGGATTCTACCTGCGGCAGCACGGGCGCCTGCACGGTCAGGAAATTGCCTGTGCCCTGCTGGACGACATGCTGGCAGCCGGACCGCTGAAAAGCGCGCCGGGGCTGAGCTTCTTGGGTCAGGTGGTGATGGATGAGCTGAGCGGGCGTATTCACGACGCGCCGACGCTGCACTGAGAGGAACGAATAATGAAGAAAAAGGTTTCAGAAGCGGCCGCCGCCGCACAAGGCCACTGGCCCCGCATCCTGCCCGCGCTGGGTCTGAAGGTGGTGAAAAACCGCCATATACCCTGCCCGGTGTGCGGGGGGAAAGACCGTTTCCGCTTTGACGACCAGGAGGGGCGCGGCACCTGGCACTGTAACCAGTGCAGGGCCGGTGATGGTCTGGACTTGGTGAAAAAGGCGCTCGGCATCAGCCTGGCCGAGGCCGCCGAACGCGTCAACGCCCTGACCGGCAACCTGCCGCCCGTGACCGGGGCCGCTGGCGCTCCCGCAGAAGCTGAAGACAGCGGGGCCGCCCGCGCTGCCGCTGCCACGCTCGCACAGCAGCTGTTCAGCTCAGCGCGTGAAACCAGCGGTAACGCCTACCTGTCCCGCAAGGGCTGGCCGGAGCATTCCTGTCTGACGCTTGCTAAGCCTCACAAAGTCGCCCTGACGACCTACAGTCCCGGCGATGTTGTCGTGCCCCTGCACGACATGACCGGC
Organism: Type-D symbiont of Plautia stali; assembly: GCF_001485335.1. Taxonomy (NCBI): domain Bacteria; kingdom Pseudomonadati; phylum Pseudomonadota; class Gammaproteobacteria; order Enterobacterales; family Enterobacteriaceae; species Type-D symbiont of Plautia stali. The sequence continues at coordinate 120,251 of NZ_BBOC01000001.1, forward strand.
GCGCTCGTTAACGTGCAGCTGATTAACGCGGAAGGTATCAAGCGCACGCTGAAGGGCGGACAGGTGAAAGGAGCCTGCCACGTTCTCAGCAGCGATAAGCCCGCCAGGCGCATCTGGCTCGCGGAGGGCTACGCTACCGGCCTGACGGTGCACAACCTTACCGGCGATGAGGTATGGATTGCGCTGTCGTCCGTTAACCTTCTTTCTCTGGCTGGCCTCGCCCGTGAAAAACACCCGTCGCTGCCGCTGGTCATTGCCGCCGACCGCGACCTGAACGGCGACGGCCAGCGTAAGGCAGCGCAGGCCGCCGCAGCCTGTAACGGAGTCGTGGCCCTGCCGCCGGTGTTTGGCGACTGGAACGACGCTTATACGCAGCACGGTGAGGCCGCGACCCGGCAGGCGCTGACGGAGGCCGCTGCGCCTCCCGCTGCCAGCCCGTTTGACGTGATGAGCGAGGCGGAGTTTTCGGCCATGAGCGCCAGCGAAAAGGCGGAGCGCGTGGCGGAGCACTACCTCAGCAATCTGGCCGTGGACGCCAGCGGGGAAATTCTCTGCCGCTACGAGGCCGGGGCGTGGAAGGTGATTTCCGGCAACCAGTTCGGGCGCGACGTGGCGAAGCTGTTCCAGCGCCTGCGCGCACCGTTCTCGGCGGGCAAGGTAGCGGGGGTGGTGGATACGCTGAAACTGATGCTACCGCAGCAGGACGCGCCGCAGCGCCAGCTGATTGGCTTTCGCAACGGCGTGCTTGATACGCGCAGCGGCACGTTCAGCCCGCACCGCCGGGAAAACTGGCTGCGTACCGTCAGCGACGTGGACTATACCCGTCCGGTAGAGGGCGAAACGCTGGAGAGCCACGCGCCCCAATTCTGGCAGTGGCTGGACCGCGCCGCCGGGCGAAGCGCGGAAAAGCGCGACATTATTCTGGCCGCGCTCTTTATGGTGCTGGCGAACCGCTACGACTGGCAGCTGTTTCTCGAGGTCACCGGCCCCGGCGGCAGCGGCAAGAGCATTATGGCGGAAATCGCCACCATGCTGGCCGGGCCGGATAATGCCGTGTCGGCCACCATCGAGACGCTGGAATCCTCGCGCGAGCGCGCGTCCGTCATCGGTTATTCGCTAATCCGCCTGCCCGACCAGGAGAAATGGAGCGGCGACGGCGCGGGCATCAAGGCGATTACCGGCGGCGATGCGGTGTCGGTGGACCCGAAGTACAAGGACGCCTATTCGACCCACATTCCGGCGGTGATTCTGGCGGTGAACAACAACCCAATGCGCTTCACCGACCGCAGCGGTGGCGTATCGCGCCGAAGGGTAATCCTGCACTTCCCGGAAATCATCCCGGCGAACGAGCGTGACCCGCAGCTGAAGGAGAAGATACAGAACGAGCTGCCCGTTATCGTACGCCAGCTGATGCAGCGGTTCAGCCAGCCGCAGGACGCCCGCGCGCTGCTCCAGTCACAGCAGAACTCCGGGGAAGCCATGCGCATCAAGCGCGACGCCGACCCGATGGTAGACTTTTGCGGCTATCTGTTTGCGACCGCCGAGCCGAATGGCCTGCACATGGGTAACGCCAGCATCCGGCCCCTGCAACCCCGTCGCTACCTGTATCACGCCTATCTGGCGTATATGGAAGCGAACGGTTACCGCAACCCGCTCAGCATGAAGTCGTTCAGCCAGGCGCTGGAAAGCATTTTGCGCGAGTACGGGCTGAACTACCTGAAGCGCCGCACGAAGTCAGGCATACAGACCAACCTTGACCTGACGGACGACAGCAACGCCGACTGGCTGCCGAAGTGCGACGAAGCAACAGCAGCATGACTAACATAACCGGCGCAAGCCGGTTTCTTTTTGCTGGTCAGTCGCGCAGTTTAGACAGCTTATGAAGGTGCAGCGCTACCGGGATAAGTAATCCAAAGAAGACCAGTACTCCCAGACTCATCATCGGTTCAGCAGGCAACCGGAAAACGAGCGCGATAATTTCACCGCCCCCAACGCACACAAAAAGCAGAATGAAAACGATGAGCAGCGAATTCAGTTCGAAGAGCCTGTCCGTCAGCTTCATGCCAGTACCACCTTAATTGCAGGATTTCTTATGTTTTAAAAGAATATGTTTATTTTTTTAGCTTACTATCAGCGGGATGGCAATAATAAAACTTAACGCTGGCTAACATATGAAAGTTTAGTCTGGACTGCCATAACGCCTGTCAGATACCACGGTTTCATGCATTCACAGGCATCAGGAACGTACCAGACGAGGCTTTTTGAGGTGCATTATCAGGAATAAGGCTGTGCATAAAACCATCATAAAGAAGGGGTTGAAACATCAAAATCATCATCTTATATTTGCTAAATCCAATACCTGAGTGAAATGCTCAGGTATTGGATAACGACATACTCACATTGCTCTTATAGGTTCGCCCGCAGCATTCCTCCTGCGGGCATTTTTTATGCGCCGTTCAGCAAAATCCGCCAGCAAATGAGAGTTGGCTTAACCCAGCAACATCTGGCGTCACACAATGCTTAATTGCATGTGACTTGACTACCCGTTTGCATTTTACTTGACCTTCGCCAACAAAATGCAACCAAGTTGACAGGCAGCTAAGAGCGAAAAGCGGACATTTTGGATATAACTCATAGAAATTATGAGCAGCACAGCTTTGATAATCATTTAGAAATTGTGACTAAAAGCTGGCGGTTAGTGAGTTTTTCCTAATGATAAATATCATCATCGGGCTTTAACGATAGCCATGACGAAACCATCCCATCCTTTTTCACCAACAGTCTGTACTGCTGTCGCTTCAAGGCGCTCATCCTCAGAAATCATTTCGACAAATTCTCGCAGACCTTTAACGTTCGGATCTTCACTACTGGAGTCGATAACACTGCCACCGCGCACAGTGTTATCTCCTACGATAACAGTGCCTTGTTTCGACAGTTTGATAGCCCATTCAAGATAGTGGGGGTTATTCACTTTATCGGCATCGATAAAAATCAGGTCAAAGGGAGCATTAAGTGTGGGTAAGACATCAAGTGCCGCTCCTCTATGCAATGTGACACACTCAGCCAGCCCCGCTTTGTTTATATTCTGGCGAGCAACCTCTGCATGGTGCTCGTTGAATTCAATTGTCGTTACGCTTCCATGTGGTGGGAGAGCCCTGGCCATCCATAAGGTGCTATACCCCCCAAGCGTGCCTATTTCAAGAACACGGACGGCACGCGACATTTGAATGAAAATCGCCAGCATTTTTCCCTGTAAAGCAGAGACATCATGTGTGGGCAATCCCTGTTCTGTGTTATTGGCGAGAGCGTATTTTAAATCTGCATCTTCAGGAGCGAGCTTTTCAGAAAACCAGGCATCTACCTGGGCCCACTTATCAGAATCTTGTGAAGGATAATCTGGAATTCGCATATGAAATTTATTCTCCTTAAAAACTCTATGGAAGTTTAATCGTCATTTGTTACATCTGTCGCCTATACCGATCCTGTTTGAAGATTAAAATCAGCAACGGCCGCTCCTGGCACACAGCTGCCGGTCACGCAATGCCATGACTCCCCCCTCAGCATCAGTGGCGATTTTTTGTTGGCGATGGTCAAGTAAAATGCAAACGGGTAGTAAAGTAATTGCAAATACCCAACACAGTCGCGGTGATCTGCCCGGGATGGAATTTGGCATAAGGGGCCATCCTTCACCACTGGTGCATGATTAATGGGATACTTCATCCAATGATCACCAATTATCGTCATGATTTTAAAGGACAATATTCAAAGGTGTAGAGTGTGAAGGATTTTTCATAAAATCATTTTTTATTGTCACGCTTATGGAGCTGGAAGTGGCTCGTTTTACATGGGAAAAAGCCATTGGTATACGTATTGGTATATTTTGAAAGTTGAATTGACAAACAACCTATAATTTTCAATAATTTATAAATCAAAATCAAACTCCGCCAGCCCACCAAAATTCTCCATCGGTGACACCAGAGTCATCCGATGAAGTCCTAAGAGCCCGCACGGTGAAAGCCCTGCGGGCTTTTTTGTGCCTGTAATCTTCCGGGATGCTAAGCTCGAATCTAATGAGATTTGGCAGGCTTAAGGTACAAATGCAAAACTTCCACTTTCTAGACCAACTGATTTTCGGTTATTTCAACCAGGACGCCGACATCATCAATGATGGAGAAGACACAATCGAAGGGACCGTTCAAATATTCAAAAAATCAGCGCCAGATTGGATGCTGAAAGATCTGGTTGAAGAAGTTGATGATTTCATCTCCACCTATGCTGATGGTGTAGAGGAAGAGTTCAAGAAACGATACGAGTTTGATTTTGCACCTGAACTATGGGAAACCACTGTTCATGAATTCCTGATGACTGTACGTCAGATTTGCTCACAGAAGTGACGCTTTCAGGAGTACATTTCCTAATGAGAAAAAATAATAGGTACACGATAGACACACGGAAGAAAACTGCATTAAACAAATAATGTACAGAGCGTGGTACGGAGTACAACGATGATCTCTAAAGAAAAGGCATTACAGATAGCGAAAGAATATGCTGTTAAAAGCGAAAATGCCTGGGATGAGAATTATCATGAAGCAGAGGAAGCCGTTTTGCATGGAGAGCCTGTCTGGATCATTTCCACCTCAGATATAAAATATAACGACGAACTTCCTTGGATGTTAGATCACTTCCCAAATCCAGTTTATTACTATATCAGAATGACCGATGGCAGCTGTATTGCCACAGGAAATAGAAGAAATGAATCTCAACTAATCGATAAAAAATAAAATATCGACCCCATCATTCTCCTTTAACATGACTTCTTCTGAAGTTTTTTTTGGAGGATGGCTTTTATCCTGTTCCAAATCTTGAAACTTTGGGTCCTGAAACTGTGAGTCAAATACGGGGGGTTGTAAGGTCTGTATTCCAGTCACTCTCAATAGGACAAGACGATTACATTAAAGCCCACACAGACTATGTTATGCAAGCCATTAAGGCTCCATCTTAACTCCAGAGTCATCCAATGAATCCCTAACAGCACTCACGTTGAAAGCCTTGTGGGCTTTTTTGTGCCAATGGTTTTGTGGGATGATGTAACAAGCATCTACAACTATCGATGCTCGTTAGGTTTTTCCATGCAACTCACCATGTTCTTGATGCGGAAAGCCTCTTAAATAAGGTATAAAGCCGCATGAAAATTCCAAACCGAATCCAACCTCTGGTCGATGATGGCCTGATTGATAACGTGCTTCAGCGGCTGAAAAGCGGCAAAGAAGCTGACGTTTACACCGTGCTGTGCGGTGACAAAGTTCAGTGTGCCAAAGTTTACAAAGAGGCATCGCAACGCAGCTTCAAGCAAGCCGTGCAATATCAGGAGGGGCGTAAAGTTCGCAACTCCCGTAGCGCCCGTGCTATGCAGAAAGGCTCCAAATTTGGACGCAAGCAGCAAGAGGACGTCTGGCATACTGCTGAGGTGGATGCACTGTTTCGCCTCGCTAAAGCCGGCGTGCGCGTGCCAGAGCCTTATATGTGTCTGGACGGTGTGTTGTTGATGGAACTGGTTACCGATGCAGATGGTGCCGTTGCACCTCGTCTGAGCGATATCATGCTGTCGGAACAGGAAGCGTTGGCTGACTTCGACACCATGATTCGTAATATCGTGCGCATGTTATGTGCCGGGATCGTGCATGGCGACCTGTCGGAATTTAATGTACTGCAGGATGCTCAAGGTCCGGTGATCATTGACCTGCCGCAAGCGGTGGATGCAGCGGCGAATAACCACGCTGAATCGATGTTCGCGCGCGATGTCAATAACATCACCGCCTATTACGGCCAGTTTGCCCCACAAATCCTGGCAACGCGTTTTGCTAAGGAAATCTGGCAGTTATATGAAGACGGAAAGTTAACGCCAGAAACGCCATTAACCGGGCACTTCGTGGAAGAGGTTCATGACGTGGATATGGATTCACTGCTGGACGAGATCATTTCTGCTGAAGATGAGTATTATGAGCGCCAGCGTGCGGCTAAAGAGCGTGATGAAGAATGATGGTGCCTGCATAACTCTCATCGCGCTCAACACTACCCTCTGATAAATCTTCAATCGGCTTGCTGCCACTGCACATTTTTCGCGCCATCCAAACCTAATGATTCAATTAAGGTTATTCCTGGAGCCAATTCTGGCTGAGCGTGCCATTGTTAGCTACGCTCATAACTCACAGAGCGATTGATGAGGGAATATTCATGAAAAAGACAATTATTGCTGTATCGGCCCTGCTGCTGGCTTCTTCGGCTTTTGCCGCGACTACACATGCAACTGACGAAACCGTAGCGAACGCACAAGCGGGCGCAAACACCGCCAAAGAAAAACTGCACAAAGCGCAGCATCAAGGCGAAGAGCAGAAGCTGAAAGCGCAGCATGCTGCTGAAGGTAAGAGCAACAGCACCACCAGCAAAATCAGCGAAGGCGCTCAAAAAGGTTGGAACAAAACCAAAGAAGGCACCGAGAAAGGCGTTGATGCCACCAAAGAAGGTGCAACCAAAGGCTGGAATGCTACCAAAGAAGGTGCCAGCGATTTGAAGAAGAAAGTGACTGAGTAATTTCTTCTCACTGAATACCGAAAGGCCGCGATTGCGGCCTTTTTTGTTGCCTGCGCCTTTGCGTCCTCAACCATATCCACTTACACTCAGCCCAACACTCCATTAACCAGATTCTCTTATGTCTGACACCTTCAAACGCCAGCCCCTGCCCTTACCCAACGGTCACAACAAAGTGCTGTTGCACTCCTGCTGCGCGCCTTGCTCGGGGGAAGTGATGGAAGCGATGCTGGCTTCCGGTATCGATTACACCATCTTCTTCTACAACCCAAACATTCACCCATTGAAAGAGTACGAGCTGCGTAAAGAGGAGAATATCCGCTTTGCTGAGCAGTTTGGCGTGCCTTTCGTTGATGCCGATTACGATAAAGACAACTGGTTTGAACGTGCACGTGGTATGGAATGGGAGCCGGAGCGCGGTGTGCGTTGCACCATGTGTTTTGATATGCGTTTTGAACGAACCGCACTGTACGCGCATGAAAATGGCTTTCCAGTGATCACCAGTTCGCTGGGCATTTCACGCTGGAAGGATATGAAGCAGATCAATGACTGCGGCGTCCGTGCAGCCGCGCACTATCCCGATATGCTGTATTGGGAATTTAACTGGCGTAAAGGCGGTGGATCCTCGCGCATGATCGAGATCAGCAAGCGCGAGCGTTTCTATCAGCAGGAGTATTGCGGCTGCATCTATTCACTGCGCGACAGCAACCGTCATCGCGTGGCCAGCGGTCGCGAGCGCATTGAAATTGGCGTGCAGTATTACACGCCAGACGAAGAGTAAATAACCTGCTGGCAACCACCAGCAGGCCGTCATTATCACCAGGCCAATACTCTGCCGCTGTAATCGACATAGTGATGTCCGCCCTGCCCGGCAAAACCATCCATCTGTGCCACTAACCCCTGCGCACTTTCAACGGCGGTGATATCCGCATCGTCGCCACCCATATCGGTTTTCACCCAGCCCGGATGCAGTGACAGCAAGGTGGTGCCACGCGAGGCCATCTGCTGAACCAAGGCGCGGCTCAGCATGTTGAGCGCAACCTTACTGGCCGAGTAATAAGGGCGAAGCGCCTCGGGATTTTCGGTCAGGCTACCGAGGCGTGATGTGGTGATGCCGAGCACGCCCTGCTTTTCCTGCAGTAGTGGCAACAGACCTTCAGCCATGCGGATGGGGGCCACCGAGTTGGTCATAAACAGCTGCATTAACTCGTCATCACTGGTGGCGATCAGCTCCATCGAGTCCGGACCGAGAATGCCAGCATTGATCAGAGCACGATCAAAGTGCTGGCCTTTAAGTTGCTGAAGTAAGTGCTCACGCTGAGTGGCGATGGTGATATCCAGTGGCATCCAGCGTAGCTTCTCATGCTGATAAGACACGGCGGTGCTGCGATAAGTGGCGGTTACCTCCCAGCCATCGGCGAGCAGTTGTTGTACCACCGCCAACCCAATCCCCTTTGAAGCACCAATAATCAACGCGCGTTTTGCTTGGCTCATTTTTCCCTTCCCGCAGTTAAAAGGCAAAAAGGGCAGGATAACCTGCTCTTGGTTTCACTAACGTAACACCAACGTTAGCACAATGATCACCACCATCATTATCAGCAGGTGGCACACCACCTTATCGAGATTCCGTTTCCGCATAGTGCCTCCATGGGTTTAGAACCACTGGCCGAAGCGTTTGATGTACAGCGTTTTCATGCCCTGTGCGACGACGCAGTAACCGAGTAATGTCGCCACCAGCCATGGGAAATATGACCATGGCAGCGGCACCAGTCCCACCATGCTGCCCAGCGGAGAAAATGGCAGCAGAATACCGGCAATCATCACGCATGCGGTGGCGAGCAGCACCGGCAATGCAGCCCGGCTCTGAATGAACGGTATTTTCTGCGTGCGCAGCATATGCACCACCAGCGTCTGAGACAGCAAGCCTTCCACAAACCAACCTGACTGGAACAGCGACTGCATTTCAGGTGTGTTAGCGGCAAACACGTACCACATTACGGCAAAAGTGGTGATATCAAAGATTGACGATGTTGGCCCAATCCACAGCATAAAGCGTTTGATATTACGCGCGTCCCATTTACGCGGTTTGCGCAGGAACTCGCGATCCATTTTGTCCCAAGGCAATGCCAGCTGAGACAGATCGTACATCAGGTTCTGGATCAGCAGATGAATCGCCAGCATCGGCAGGAACGGAATAAAGGCGCTCGCCACCAGCACGGAGAACACGTTGCCGAAGTTGGAGCTGGCGGTCATGTTCAGATACTTGATGATATTGCCGAAGGTCTCGCGTCCTTTCATCACTCCCTCTTCCAGCACCATCAGATCCTTCTCCAGCAGGATGATGTCAGAAGACTCTTTGGCGATGTCTGCGGCGCTGTCGACTGAGATGCCCACATCGGCATCACGCAGCGCGGGTGCATCATTAATGCCGTCGCCGAGGAAGCCAACGGTATGCCCTTGTTGTTGCAGCGCGCGCAAAATGCGTGATTTCTGCAACGGTGTCAGTTTGGCAAACACTGCACTCTGCGCGGCGGCGTTAGCCAGCTGCTCATCGCTCATCATGGCAATCTGGTCGCCAGTGACGATATCTCCGCTATCAATCCCCACCTGCTGGCAGATGCGCGCGGTGACCACCGGATTATCGCCGGTCAACACTTTGACGCTGACGCCGTTTTCGCGCAGTGCGGTAATCGCTTTGGCGGCACTCTCTTTCGGTGGTTCAAGGAAAGTCAGCAGCCCTTCTACGGTTAACCCTTGCTCATCCGCTACGTTCAGTGCCTGCTGCAAGCCGGGCTCCTCCAACACACGGCTGGCGACCAGCAATACACGGAAGCCCTGTTCGTTGTATTGATGTGCCAACGCCAGCAGCTCTGCACGACGTTTTTCGTCGAGCGGTTGAACCAGTTTCCCTTCACGCTCGGCGGTGGCGATGCTCAGCATCTCTTCCACTGCACCTTTGCAAATCAGCATCTGTTGGTTGAGGCGACGATCGCGCACCACCACTGAAACGCGACGACGCACAAAATCAAACGGCAGCTCATCCACTTTGGCGTAATAGTCGCCCATGTCAGCACTGATACGATCTTTGCCATAACGCAGAATCGCGCGGTCCATCAGGTTTGGCGTGCCGCTCTGATAATGGCTATTGAGCCAGCTCAGCATCAGCACGCGGGAGTTTTCAACCCCGGCGCAATCCAGATGATGTTCAAGGATGATGTTGTCCTGCGTCAGCGTACCGGTCTTATCGGTACACAGGATGTCCATCGCCCCCAGGTTTTGAATCGCGTTCAGCCGTTTCACAATCACTTTACGGCGTGACATGGCGATAGCGCCTTTCGCCAGGTTGGAGCTGACGATCATCGGCAGCATTTCCGGTGTCAGGCCAACCGCGACCGCCAGAGCAAACAGCGACGCATCCAGCCAGTCGCCTTTGGTCAAACCGTTAATCAGCAGCACCACCGGCACCATCACCAGCATGAAGCGGATCAGCAGCCAGCTCACGCTATTGACCCCACGATCAAATGCCGTTTGCGTGCGGTTACCGACGATTGATTTCGCCAGGCTGCCAAAGTAAGTTTCGCTACCGGTAGCCACCACCACTGCTTTGGCACTGCCGCTGGAGACATTGGTGCCCATCAGACAGACGCTGCCCAGCTCCAGCAGTGAAGCGCCCTGATCACTCGCCCCGGCTCCTTTGCTGGTGACATGACCGGTGACGTCATATTTCTCAACCGGCAGGGATTCACCGGTCAAAATCGCCTGGCTGATAAACAGGTCACGCGAATCCAGCAGACGAACATCAGCAGGCACCAGATCGCCCGCAGAGAGATAGATAATGTCACCCGGCACCAGCGTGGCGATATCCACTTCCTGTTTGACCGGCGGCTGCTGCGCGGATTCACGGCGCATCACGGTGGCAGTGGTGCGCACCATGGACTTCAACGCCTGCGCGGCTTTATTAGTGCGGAATTCTTGCCAGAAGCGCAGCAAACCGCTGAGCGTTACCATCGTCACAATGATGATGACACCGGTCAGATCGGTCTCCTCGCCTTTGCGCATCGGCATCCAGTAATCGGTGAAAAAGCTGACTGCGGCCAGCGCCATTAATACGTAGATAAATGGGTTGTTAAACGCCTGAAACAGCTGAATCAGCGCCGGTGGCGCTTTATCATGTTCCACCTGATTACGGCCGTAGACTTCCAGACGCGCTTCGGCTTCACGTTCACTCAACCCCAATGCATCACTACGCAGGCGCACCAGTGTTTCATCAGCGGTGAAACCCGCTTCGTCTTCAATCAGATAGCGCGGTGTTTTTTGGCGTGGCTGGCGCACGCTGTTGTTCCAGGCTTTTTTGTCCTGGTTGAGTTTCATGTCAGTCATGATGACATTCCTCTTTTTTTACGGCAATAAAAGTCCCTGCGCGTTGAGCGCATAATGTGGGATAAATTAAATTAACGGCTTAGCGTTATATGATTAAAAATTACCTGTCGGGAATTTCCATATTACCTCCCGGAAATAAGGGCGAAGAAAATCGCTCGTTTAAATAAACGAGAAATGAATATTACGATGTCGATTCCGCTACTGAATGCAGCCCTCAGACCGCCCAAAATTTTCTATGGACGTAACAGGGCATGCGCCAGTAACGGCTAAATCTGCACGCTGAAGATCAGCGCGCGCATCGAGGCGGAGGGAAAAGTGCGTTTAAAATCATGTGCATGATGAAATCCCCACGGGTTTCAGCCCGTTACAACCAGTTTTAAAGGGAACAATCATCAGAGAGAGGTGAGGATTGCTGCCCGCCGTGTTGGCAAGCAGCGACAAAAGAATTCGCGCGTCAGCTTGCCTTGTATTGCCATCTTAAAGGGTGACTGTCCAACTGAATTCTCCTGTTTGAAGTTGGCGCTATTATATTCCCGAAGGAAGCGAAGTAAAGTTAATTATTCCCGTTGCGTTATTCATTTAATTTTCGTTGCGATTTGGTTGATAGAAGCGGGAAAAACACGCGCGCGAACCACATCCTGCGGCATCAATACCCCCTGTTTAACAAGCTTATACCCAAAATAATTCGAGCTTCAGGAAGGCGGCAAGTGCATGAATCCTCAGGAGCTTACTGAAGTAAGTGACTGAGGTGAATGCACGTAGCCAACGCTCCTGAAACTTGAAGTATGAAGGGTATATAACTGAACTAACGCACTTAGAACCGCAAAGCATATGCATAGCCATAAATTGACTATTCTTCATTACGCCGCTCTCGTAAACTCGCGTTACTTTTTTAAGGCAAGGAAACAACATGAAAAAATTATTCCCTCACTGCTGGCGTTATCGCTGGTAGCCGCCTTCTCTGCTCAGGCCGCAACACCTAAGGATACGCTGGTGATTGCGCAGTCGACTGATGATGCTGATAGCTTCGACCCCGCACAGGGCTTTGAACTGACCACAGTGCAAGCGTTCACTAACATCTATCAACGATTGGTCCAGTCTGACCCGACCAATCCCACGGATTTGAAACCCACGTTGGCCACTTCATGGACCTCAGGCAGTGATAATCGCAGCCTGACTTTTGAACTGCGCAAAGGCGCGCAATTCGCCAGCGGTAATCCGCTGCGTCCGGAAGATGTCATCTTCTCGCTGGGCCGTGTAGTGAAACTGAACCTCGACCCTTCCTTTATCCTGACCCAACTGGGCTGGAATAAAGATAACGTCGATACTTTCCTGAAGAAGGTCGATGACAATCATGTGCAGATTAGCTGGAGCGCCAACGTCAGCCCGGCCTATGTGCTGAGCCTGCTGTCTGCCCCGGTTTCATCGATTGTTGATGAGAAAACCGCACAAGCCAACGCGAAAAACGGCGACTTCGGCCACGCGTGGCTGGGCACCCACTCTGCCGGCAGCGGCCCGTATCAGATTCGTAAAGTGGTGCTGCATGAAGTGGTGCTGCTCACCGCCAACCCGACGTCACCGGCTGGCGCACCGAAGCTGAAAAACATCTTAATCAAGAACGTGCCTGAGCCAGCTGCGCGTCGCTTGCTGCTGGAGCAGGGCGATGTGGATATCGCACGTAACCTCGGCGCTGACCAAATCGCCGCGCTGAAAGACAAAGCGGGTGTGAAGACCGAAGCGATTCCTATGGCCTCGCTCTATTACATCCAGTTCAACGTCGGTGAGAACCCGGTGCTGAAGAATCCTGCGCTGTGGGAAGCGGCCCGTTACTTGTTCGACTATAAAGGCATCGCCAACGATCTGCTGAAAGGCCAGTTCGAAGTCCATCAGACTTTCTTGCCTAAAGGTTTCCTCGGCGCGCTGAATGATACGCCGTACAGCTACGATCCGGAAAAAGCCAAAGCCATTCTGAAGAAAGCGGGCCTGACCAACGTCAGCTTTAAGCTCTCCACCAGCAACCAACCGCCGTACCTGGATATCGCTCAGGCGTTGCAGGGCAGCTTTGCCAAAGGTGGCGTGAAGGTGGAAGTGCAGCCGGGTCTGAGCTCTGAAGTGTCAACCCGCGTGAAGGCGCACCAGTATGAAGCCACGCTGAATGCCTGGGGTGCGGACTATTTCGATCCGAACACCAATGCCGCCTCCTTCGCTTACAACCCAGAAGATGGCAGTAAAACCATTGCCTACCGCTCTGACTGGCATATTCCAGAATTGAGCAAGCAGACGCTGGCGGCCACCGCCGAAGCCGACAGCAACAAGCGTGTGGAACTGTACCAGGCAATGCAGCGTGAAGTGCTGAAAAACTCACCGTATGTGATCGGTTTGCAGGCACGTAACCTGATTGCACTGCGCGATAACCTGAAAGGCTATGTGCAGGGGATTAACCCAGACATGGTGTACTACTCGCAGGTTTCTAAGTAATGGCAGTGTCTGCTTCACAGGCCGGGTTCGCCCGGCCGCTCTGGCAACGCTTTAGCCGCCTGCTCACCAGTGTGTTATCACTGCTGGTGACGTTGGTAGGTTTGTTAGCGTTCACTTTCATGTTGTCGCACCTGTCGCCGGTCGATCCGGTACAGCAAATCGCGGGCGATCACGCCAGCGAAGCAACTTATGCGCAGGTGCGTCACGATCTCGGTCTCGATCAGCCGGTACTGGTACAGTTCTGGCGCTATATCAGCCATCTGGCCCAGGGCAACTTAGGGCTTTCGCATCTCACCAATCAGCCGGTGAGCGCGGATTTGATGCGCACCTTTCCAGCCACTATTGAACTGGCCACTTGCGCGATGATCTTTGCCGCCGTGTTTGGCATTACGCTGGCGCTGCTGGCGGCGTGGAAGCCGGGTAGTGTCATTGATAACGTGGCGCGTTTTATTTCACTGCTTGGCTATTCAGTACCGGTGTTCTGGCTGGGCCTGCTCGGTCTGCTGCTGTTCTACGCGGTGCTGCACTGGTCTGCGGGACCGGGACAGCTGGATGATATCTGGATCTACACGCTGGAGCCGAAAACCGGCTTTGTGCTGATCGATAGCTGGCTGTCTGGCGATCCTGAAATGTTCCGCAATGCGATTGCGCACCTGTGGCTGCCGGTGGTGATTCTCGGTCTGCTGGCGATGGCCGGCATTACGCGCCTACTGCGCGCGGCGCTGCTGGAAGAGAGCAGCAAAGAGTATGTGATTCTGGCGCGCGCAAAAGGCGCAGGCCGCACTCGCATCTTGTTACGCCATATCTTTCCCAACGTCCTTGGCACGCTGATCACCGTCATCGCCCTCTCGTACGCCACACTGCTGGAAGGCTCAGTGTTAACCGAAACGGTATTTGCCTGGCCAGGTGTTGGACGCTACATGACGAACGCGCTGTTTTCCTCGGATACACCCGCGATTCTCGGCTCGACCCTGCTGATTGGCAGCTGCTTTATTCTGCTTAACGCCGTGGCCGATGCCTTAACCTGGTTAACCGATCCGAGAACCCGATGACTCAACAACTCTCTGAACTGGAAACCCTGCGGCCACGCCGCCGCCGTGCACGCGTCACCTCGCTCACCATTGGCTTGACGCTGGTGTTGATTGTAGTGGCGATGGCGCTGTTTGCCCCGCTGCTGGCCCCGTTCGATCCTAACGCGCAGGTGATTGCCCAGCGCTTGCAGTCCCCTTCTGCCGTGCACTGGTTCGGTACCGATGGCTTTGGCCGTGATTTACTGTCACGCGTGATCTACGGCGCGCGGCCGACGCTGCTGCTGGTGTCGCTGATTCTGCTGCTGACCATTCCGGTTGGCCTGCTGGTTGGCATCACGGCGGGCTATGTCGGCGGCTGGACCGAGCGCGTGCTGATGCGCATCACCGATATCTTCCTGTCACTGCCGAATCTGGTTATCGCCCTGGCGCTGGTTGCCATGCTCGGTCCGGGTTTGATGAACGGCGCGCTGGCGCTGGCGCTAACCAGCTGGCCGCCATTTGCCCGTCAGGCACGTGCTGAAACCCTGGCGTTACGCCGCAGTGATTATCTGGCTGCCGCTCGCATGCAGGGCATTACCGGTCTGCGCCTGATGTTCGGCCACATTTTACCGCTGTGTTTACCGACAGCCGTGGTGCGCGCCGCACTGAGTCTCGGTGGCATCATCTTGTCTGCTGCCGGTCTGGGCTTCCTCGGCATGGGCGTGCAACCGCCGACCGCCGAATGGGGTTCAATGGTCGCGGAAGGCAGTAAAGTGATTTTCGATCAGTGGTGGGTAGCCGCCGCGCCTGGCGGTGCGATTCTGTTTGCCAGCCTGGCGTTTAACCTGACAGGCGATGGCCTGCGCGACCGACTGGATACTCGTCATGCCAAATGATCTGTTAATTGATACCCAAGGGCTGACCATCCGCAGCGAAGATGCACTGCTGGTGGATAATATCGCTTTCCAGATTGGCCGTGAGCGCGTGGCGCTGGTCGGTGAATCCGGTTCCGGCAAATCACTCACCGCCCGCTCACTGATGGGTTTGCTGTCACCCGCTCTGCATCTGCAAGCCGATTGTTTGCAGGTGGCGGGAGCTGATGCGCTGTCACTGAGTGAACGTGACTGGATCACCCTGCGCGGTGGCAAAGTGGCGATGGTGATGCAGGACCCGAAGTACGCGCTGAATCCGACGCGTACTATCGGCTGGCAGGTAGAAGAGCCACTGGTGCTGCACCGCAAAATGAGCCGCTCAGAACGCAAAGCCAAAGTGTGCGAGATGCTTGAGGCGGTTGGCCTTCCCGAGCCTCGCCAGTTGATGAAACGCTATCCTCATCAACTCTCTGGCGGTATGGGGCAACGCGTGATGCTGGCGATTGCGCTGATCACCGATCCCGATCTGCTGATTGCCGATGAACCGACTTCAGCGCTCGATCACGCGATGCGCGATCAGGTGCTGGCGCTGATCCGTCGGTTGGTCGAGCAGCGCAATATGGGGTTGCTGCTGATCAGCCACGATCTGCAGCAGGTTTCCGAACACTGCGATCGGGTGATGGTGATGTATAAGGGCCGCCTGCTGGATACCTTGCCTGCAGCGCAGCTTGCTCATGCCACCCATCCCTACACCCGCACACTGTGGGCGTGTCGTCCCAGCAAAGCGACACACGGCGAACGTCTGCCGGTGTTAGATCGTGCATCGCTGGAGAAGAGTGATGATTGAGTTAAGCCACCTCAGCGTGTCCCACAAACAGGGCTACGAGCTGCGTACCGTGGTGCATGATGTTTCGCTGCAGGTTGCGCCGGGTGAATGTTTTGGTCTGGTTGGGCCTTCGGGTTGTGGCAAGTCATCGCTGCTGTGGGTGATGGCCGGGTTGAATCCCTTCTGGAGCGGCACGATGCAGCTGGCAGGCACCGCAGTGCAACCGGGTAAAGCCTTTACCGGTCCACTGCGCCGTGATGTGCAGATGGTGTTTCAGGACCCTTATGCCTCGCTGCATCCGCGTCATCGCCTGCGCCGTACCCTGGCAGAACCGCTGAAAATGCTGAAGCGCGACAATATCGACGATCGCATTAATGACGGCTTCCGCCATGTGGGTTTGGATCCGGCGTTGGCGGATCGCTATCCGCATCAGCTCTCTGGTGGACAGCGGCAACGTGTGGCGATAGTACGCGCGCTGCTGCTGGAGCCGAAGATCCTACTGCTCGATGAGCCAACCTCAGCGCTGGATATGTCGGTGCAGGCGGAGATCCTCAACCTGTTGAACGATCTGAAGCAGAATGATGGATTGACCATGGTGCTGGTGAGCCACGATCCCGATGTGATCGATCATATGTGCGACCGTGCGGCGCATATGGCGCAGGGCCGAATAGTGGCTTAACCCCATCCTCCAATCGTAGCGGCGCGATTTATCGCGCATGTCGACATGGCTTACCAATGCGCAATACATTGCGCCGCTACACATTTTATCCCCGCTTAATGCGCCATCGCCTGCAGCGTTTCGCTGCGAATCGATTCGGTGACTGCGGCTTTGAGCGTCATAAATTCTGGTGACGTTTTGATGGTGTAATCCCGCTGCGCGTTAAAATTCACCGCCACTTCCTGTTTGATGCGGCCAGGGCGCGCGCTGAATATCGCCACTTTGTTCGCCATGAAAATCGCTTCATCAATGTCATGCGTCACAAACAATACGGTTTTGCGCGACTGCTCCCACACGGACAGCAACAGTTCCTGCATCATCACGCGCGTTTGGTTATCCAGCGCGCCAAAGGGTTCATCCATCAACAGCACTTTGGGATCGTTGGCCAGCGCACGGGCTATCGCGGTACGTTGTTGCATCCCGCCAGAGAGCTGACGCGGATAGTGCTGGGCAAAACCACGTAATCCCACTTGCTGGATGTAATAATCGCTGCGCTCTTTCTGCTGTGCCGCACTGAGACCGCGCTCCTGCAAACCAAAGCGGATGTTCTCTTCCACCGTCAGCCACGGGAACAAGGTGTAGCTCTGGAACACCATGCCGCGATCGGCCCCCGGCCCCTCCACGCTCTTGCCGTCCAGCCAGATTTCCCCGCGCGTTGGCGTATCCAAACCAGCGATGATGCGTAACAGCGTGGATTTGCCGCAGCCCGATGGCCCGAGAATGGTGATGAAATCATTCTCCTCCACCTGATAGTGGATCGGTTGCAGCGCCTGCGTTTGCTCGCCTTTCGGCCCGGTAAAAATGCGTTCGACACCGCGAACGTTAAGTTTGCTGTGCTTCATCACAAGGTACTCCATGCAAATAAGCGCCGGTTGAGCACTTTGAACAGATAGTCGGAGATCAGGCCAATGCAGCCAATCACAATGATGCCGAAAATGATCTGCCCGGTGTTAAGCAGCGCCTGGCTATCGACGATCATGTGGCCGATACCACTCTCCGATCCGATCAACTCAGCCACGATCACATAGGTCCACGCCCAACCCAGCACTAAGCGCAGCAGTTCGGCAATGCCCGGTGCCGCGCCCGGTATCAGCACGCGGCGCACGATCGAACGGTTGCTGCATCCCAGCGTGTAGGCGGCTTCAACCAGATCGCGCCGCGCACCACTGACGGTCACCGCTACCATTAAAACGATCTGGAAGAATGAGCCGATAAAGATCACCAAAATCTTCTGCGTTTCACCAATACCGGCCCACAAGATCAGCAACGGCACAAATGCCGAAGCCGGTAAGTAACGGCAAAAGGAGACGAAGGGTTCGAGAAAGGCTTCCCAGGTTTTATAGGCGCCCATCATGATGCCCAGCGGCACACCAATCAGCGCGGCCAGTAAGAAGCCGGCCAGCACGCGCATCACCGTCATGCCGATATCCAACGAGAAGTTGTATTCGGTGAACAACACCACGCCCTGCTGAAGCATGGTAAGTGGATCCGCCAGAAACGTGGGCGATACCATGCCGCCCAGCGTCACCAGCGTCCACACCGCGATGAACAGCACAAAGAACGCCACGCCGAGCGCGATACGCAAGCGCAGCGAAATGGCTTTCAGCGGCACCATTAACGGGTTATGCCAGCGCGTGGGCGCATCGGGCAGTGACGCAGGCGGGCTTACCGGTTGGCTTTTGCTCATCTCCATCTCCTTTCTCCTGCTTACTGCACGAAGCTGGCGTCGTACAAGCTTTTCACGTCTGGCATTTTCTTGATCACACCCGCGCGCAGCAGCAGCTTGCCCGCTTCATCGCTAAAGGTTTCAATCTCACCGTTAAAGAACTTTTTGTTCTCCTCTGGCCCCTGCCAGCGCAAGAAACTGGCTGATTCGGCAAACTCTTTGCCGGTGGATTTCACCGCAGCCCCCATGATTTCGTTGGACTTGTCAGGCTGCTGTTTGATCATTTCCAGCGCATCGTAATAGCTGGCCACCAGCGCTTTGGCGGCGTCCGGGTGCGCTTTCAGGAAGGTCGGCGTACAACCCAGCGTGTCCATCACCATCGGATAATCCAGCGTGGTGGCGAGGATTTTCCCCGCCTTGGGTTGATTGCGGATCACCGATAAATAGGGTTCATAGGTGACCGCCGCGTCGTTCTGACCCGCCGCGAAGGACTGCGCAGCCGCCTGTGGCGCCATGGTGGCCAGACGCACGTCTTTCATCGTCATGCCGTTTTTATCTAGCATCCACGCCAGCAAGAAGTAAGGCGAGGTACCCGGTGCATCCACCGCGATGGTTTTGCCTTTCAGATCTTTGATGCTGGTGATGTCACTGCGCGTGGCGAGGCCATCCGCGCCGTAGGATTTGTCCAGCTGGACGATCTGCTTGATCGGCACGCCTGCCGCGTTCCAGGAGATATAAGTTTCCACAGTGGTTGCAGCACACTGGATGGTGCCGGAGGCCACTGCCAGATGTCGGCTGCTTTGCGGGATCATTTTCACATCGACATCAAGACCATGCTTTTTGAAGATCCCGGCCTTATCCGCCAGCGTTAGCGGGGCAAAACCGGTCCAGCCGGAGATACCGATAGCGATTTTGGTGTCAGCGGCTTGCGCACCCAAAGCACTGGCGCAAAGTACCGCTGCGGTTAACACACGAACAACATGTTGTACTGGCTTGCCCATCTTCCACTCCTGATAAAAGGTGATGAAAAACAACGGTTGTATAGTCTTATCTATACAAGCCAAGCAATGCCTGTGCCAGAACAGTAAAGCCAGAGGTGGTGCGGTGGTGTCGTGGGTTGATGCACCGGAGCGGTGCATCAATAGCGGGAAGTTTGGTCATGCTGGTGCGCCACCGTTTAGTCATAGCGGCGCGCACCGGTCAGCGTTTCATCGTTGCGGCGCAATTTATTGCGCATCGGTCAGCAATGTATGAAGCCCAAACAAGCGTGATAAATCACGCCGCTACGGTCCGATGAGGATTTAACCGCCGCGCGCACCCACCACGTTCAAACGTGGCTGCGGATGTTCAGGTTTCAGGTCGTACATGCCGCCATAGAACGGATCGACCAGCAACCAGCCGGGGAAGCCCAGCAGAGGAATATTACCCAGCAGATACCACAGGTTGGCACTGGCCTCGATCGGCAGCGTCACCGGCACATAGCCTGGGCTCTCCAGCATCACCTGATAGTGTTTCTTACCGAAGTAGTTGCCGGTGGATTTTGCCAGCTCGACGGTTTGTGGCGTATAGCCCTGTGCCACGGCGCGTCCCGTCTCATCCTGCACGGTGAAGCGCGCGCCCTGCGGCACAGAGTCAATTTTTACCGGCTGCGTTTCCGTGCCCACAATAGTGGCACAGCCGCTCAGCAGCAGCGCAGTGGCAGGAAGAAGGTGTCGCAGGTTCATAGCAGGTCCGCTTTAGCATCAGATAGGACAGTCTAAACTGCCCTATTCCGCTTTTCACTCGCCTCAATCGCGCTATCAATGCTGCTTTTCTGGTCTTTATTGCGGTTGACAACAGGCGGCAATCGCCGCGATATCCTGCGGTGTGGTACGGCAGCAGCCGCCAATCAAGCGTGCGCCCGCCTGTTGCCACTCGGGGAATTTATCCTCTAGCGTGCAACCCGACGGTGCCGAATGCCAGGTTTTGCTGCTGGCATCGTACTGCTCGCCAGAGTTGGGATAGACCAGCAACGGCTTGCCACACAGCGCCTGCAAAGTTTGCAGTGCCGACGTCACGCTCTCCAGTGCCACGCAGTTGATGCCAATCGCCACCACTTGTGGCGCAGCATTGACCAGCTCGGCCACCTGGCTCAGCGGCGTGCCATCACTGATATGTTGCGCATCGCGCAGCGTAAACGAGAACCAGGCGCTGCTGTCGGGGAACTCTGCCAGCAAACTCACCAGCGTTTGCGCTTCTGCAAACGACGGTAAGGTTTCACAGGCCAGCAGATCCACACCCGCATCCAGTAAGGCTTTGACCCGTGGACGGTGGAAGGCTTTCATCTCCGCTTCTGGCAGCGCGTAATCGCCACGGTACTCGGCACCATTTGCGAGGTAGGCACCGTAAGGTCCTACCGAACCGGCCACCAGCAACGCGGCTTCACTGCCTGATGTAGCCCGGTAATCATCACGCGCACGCTGTGCCAGCTTGACGCTTTGAGTAATGAGATCCAGAGACTGGGCTTCATCCAGGCCACGCGCCGCAAATCCTTGCGGGGTGGCCTGATAGCTGGCAGTGATCGCCACGTTGGCACCTGCAGCAAAGTAGTCATGGTGCACCTGATAAATCAGCTCAGGGTTTTCCACCAGCACTTTGGCAGACCATAACGCATCAGCCAGATTGCAGCCACGTGCTTCCAGTTCGGTTGCCAGTGCGCCGTCTAAAATCAGCGTGTCATGTTGAGTTAACGCTTCTGCCACAGGATTACGCGACATTATTGGCCCCCTCGGCCTTCAGGTTACGTCGATGCGTCACATGGTATGCGGCATAACAGAACAGTACAAACGGAATGCCGCACCACAGCGCAATTCGCTGTGACGGATCGAAGGCCAGGCCTACACATGCCAGCAGACACAGTAGGAAGCCGAGAATCGGTGTCAGCGGATACAACGGCGCACGATAGGTCAGCTGCTGCAGCGAACCGCCTTCCGCCAGATGGCGACGGCGGAATACATAGTGCGATGCACAGATGCTGAGCCACACCGCCACCACGGCAAAGCCGGAGATCGCAGAGAGTGCCACGAACACGGTATCGGGGGCGATCACGCTGGAGAACAGCGCCAGCAAGCCACCAATCATACTGACGGTGATCGCCAGCACCGGAATACCGCGACGATTAACCTGCGCAAAACAGCGCGGCAGCGTGTTCTCATTCGCCAGTGACCACAGCATGCGGCCCGAGGCGTAAAGGCCGGAGTTCGCCGCTGAGAGGATAGCGGTGAGGATCACGAAGTTGAAGATATCCGCTGCATAAGGAATACCGATTTTTTCAAACACCAGCACAAACGGGCTTTTGACGATGCCGGCCTGATCCATCGGAATCAGTGCCGCAAGCACGAATACCGTACCAATGAAGAAAATGATGAGACGCGCGACCGTGGTGCGGATCGCCAGCGGCAACGCTTTCTGCGGCTGTTCCGTCTCTCCGGCGGCGATGCCAATCAACTCGGTGCCAGAAAAAGCGAAGTTCACTGCCACCATGGTCATCAGAATCGGCAAGGTGCCGTGTGGCAGCCAACCGGATGCCGTCAGGTTATGCAGACCCGGTGCCGCGCTGCCATCCTTCATCGGAATAAAGCCGAACATGGCACCCGCGCCGAGAATGATAAAGGCGATGATGGTGATCACTTTAATGATTGAGAACCAGAACTCCCCTTCCGCAAAGAAGCGTGTCGAGACGATATTGAGCAGATAGATGGCAATACAGAACACCAGACACCACAGCCATACGGGCGTGGTCGGGAACCAATACTGCATACAGAATCCCGCGGCCGTCAGGCTGGAACCGAGCGCCACAGTCCACGTCAGCCAGTAGAGCCACGCCACCGTGTAACCGGTCGCCGGGCTGAGATAGCGTGCGGCATAGACGTGGAAAGCACCGGTTTCCGGCATCGCCACCGCCAGTTCTCCAAGGCACACATCACCAACCACACCACCAGCGCACCAATCAGGTAGGCCAACAGCGTACCGGCTGCCCCGGTGGTCGAAATGATATAGCCGGTGTTGAAGAACAGTCCGGTACCGATGACACCACCCAGCGACAGCATCACCAGATGCCGCACTTTCATGGTGCGCTTAAAGTTGTCCTGTGAAGGCGTTTCCTGCGTTTGCATTAATTTTATCCGTATGGACGTCTGAACATCTATATGGACACAGGGTTATACGCGCCAGCGTGGCAATTTGCAACGTGGCAAAAGATGGGGATTTATCAAAACAGCGGTGCGGCCCCGTGCGAGCGGGGCGCAGTATCAGGCGCCAAATACGCCTTGCAGATAGCGCTCAAGCGCAATGCGCGAGCTAAAACCGTGTGGGATACCGTAATGCTCTTGCGATTCACCCATCAGATACAGCGGAAACTGCGTGTAGTGATCGCAGGTCTTCATTTCTGAGGCGGGCTCAGCGAAGTGCTGACTTTTTTCTTTCAGCGTGGGGTGAATAATCAGTGCCGTTCGTCCCATGCGCGCTTCGCGATTGACGTAGACATAATTCTCACCACGACGATAGCCGTAGATTTTTGGCGTCAGGGCATCCATTTCGAACCCTGCTTTTTCCAGTACGCGCGCTACCTCATCCGGACGTAAATACATGCTTGCTCCTCTCTTCTCACAGCCCCGCAACCTTACAACAGCGCGACCACTCAGGACATTCGGAATTTCCCTAAAGCCTGGCAAACGCCTGCGTTTAATCACGTTTCGTCTACACTGAGTATTACTTGTTAAATCAAAGGGAGCGAAAAAAATGTTCAATCGCGTAAGCAAAAACGATGACATTGATATCAATCAGGATGTAAACGAGCTGGCCGATTCGCTCGAGGCATTACTTAAATCTTACGGCAGCGAAGCCAAAGATGAAGTGGACAGTGCGCGCAGTAAGGCACAGTCGCTGCTGAAACAAACCCGCGCAAAACTGAACGGTAGCCAGGGTCGTGTGACGCAAGCAGCGAAAGACGCCAGCTATCAGGTTGACGCCTATGTGCATGATAAACCCTGGCATGGCGTGGGCGTCGGTGCAGCGGTTGGTTTGGTGCTTGGTGCGCTGCTGATGTCACGTCGCTAAACACATCTTAGTGTTTAAAGAGAGCCTCGCAGATGCGGGGCTTTTTTGTGCCCGCACGGCACTTTAACCGCATAAAATTTGACCTAAAACGTCCCCTCTTCGCCTTTACAAAAAAATTTTCGGGCCTGGAAGGCGCATGATCTCTGACGTTAGCGATTATCTGAAGATTAAAATACAAAATCCCTATATCTGGTGGGCTTGACCGCCACGAACACTACATCTAGTATTCAACCCATCAACTCGCAACCAGATGTCGTCAAGGACGAAGTTCGCAGCAAACAGGATTTTGCTTCGTATCTCGCAAACTGACCGCAATCAAAGGGAAATACGAATCATGCGCATTATTATTTACACTAAGAACAACTGTGTCCAGTGCAACGCGACAAAAAATGCCATGGACCGTAAAGGTATCGACTATCAACTGATCAACCTCGATACCCAACCGGAAGCCATCGACAACCTCAAATCCCTTGGCTACCGCCAGGTGCCAGTGGTGATGACACACGACGACCACTGGAGCGGCTTCCGCCCTGACAAAATCGCCAGCCTGCGCCAGCTCGCTGCTGTCGGGGGATAAAGCGATGTTCCCACTGGTCTACTTCTCTAGCCAGTCGGAAAACACGCACCGATTCATCACTCGTCTGGGCTTTCCTGCTTGCCGCATTCCGATTGATGGCAAGCAGCGCCTGCACATCGACCAACCCTATATCTTAGTGGTGCCGAGCTACGGCGGCGGCAGTGCGCGGGGGGCGGTGCCCAGACAAGTGATCCAATTCCTTAATGATGACGCTAACCGACGCGGTATCCGCGGGGTGATCGCTGCCGGAAACCGCAATTTCGGTGAAGGCTACTGCCTGGCGGGCGACATCATTGCGCAGAAATGTCAGGTTCCTTATCTCTACCGCTTTGAGCTGATGGGAACCCCCGACGATATCGCTAATGTAAAAGCGGGAGTAACCCAATTTTGGCAACGACAGACACCCTAAACAGCACGCAGTTGGACTACCATGCGCTCAACGCCATGCTGAACCTGTATGACGCCGATGGCCGCATTCAGTTCGAGAAAGATCACGAGGCCACGCGTCAGTTCTTTTTACAGCACGTCGAGCCGAATACCGTCTCCTTCGCTTCTGCGGGCGAGCGTCTGCGCTATCTGGTCGCCGAAGGCTACTACGAAGCCGAGGTGCTGAATCAGTACGAATTTTCCTTTCTGTGCCAACTGCATGATGAAGCCGATGCCTGGGGTTTTAACTTTCACACCTTCCTCGGTGCCTGGAAGTTTTACACCAGTTACACACTGAAAACCTTCGACGGCAAACGCTATCTGGAAACCTTCGAGCAGCGCGCCTGCATGGTGGCGCTGACGCTGGCGCGTGGCAATAAGAGCCTGGCGCGTGAATTGCTGGCAGAAATGCTGAGCGGCCGCTTCCAGCCGGCGACGCCAACCTTCCTCAACTGCGGCAAACAGCAGCGTGGCGAGTTAGTCTCGTGCTTCCTGCTGCGTATTGAAGACAACATGGAGTCGATCGGTCGCGCGGTGAATTCGGCGCTGCAGCTGTCTAAACGCGGCGGTGGCGTGGCGTTCCTGCTGTCTAACCTGCGTGAATCCGGTGCACCGATTAAGCGTATTGAGAACCAATCTTCCGGCGTGATCCCGGTGATGAAGATGCTGGAAGATGCCTTCTCTTATGCCAACCAGCTCGGTGCCCGTCAGGGTGCGGGCGCCGTGTGGCTGAATGCGCATCATCCCGATATTCTGCGCTTCCTCGATACTAAACGTGAAAACGCCGACGAGAAGATCCGTATTAAAACGCTGTCGCTCGGCGTGGTGATCCCGGATATCACCTTCCAGCTGGCGAAAGAGAACCGCGATATGGCGCTGTTCTCTCCGTACGATGTTGAACGCATCTACGGTAAAGCATTCGGCGACATCAGCATCAGCGAGCTTTATGACGAAATGCTGGCGGACGATCGCATCACCAAGACCTTTATCAAGCCGCGCGATTTCTTCCAGACACTGGCAGAGATTCAGTTTGAGTCTGGCTATCCGTACATCATGTATGAAGATAGCGTGAACCGCAGCAACCCGATTGCCGGTCGCATCAACATGAGCAACCTGTGCTCGGAGATTTTGCAGGTCAACAGCGCCAGCGAGTTCCATGACGATCTCAGCTATCGCCGCATCGGCAAGGATATCTCCTGCAATCTCGGCTCGCTGAACATTGCCCACGCGATGGACTCACGCAATCTGGCACAAACGGTGGAAACCGCGGTACGCGCACTGACGGCGGTATCGGAGATGAGTGAAATCAACTCGGTGCCATCGGTCGCAGAGGGCAACCGCCGTTCACACGCGGTGGGCTTGGGTCAGATGAACCTGCACGGCTATCTGGCACGTGAAGGCATGGCGTATGGCGGTGAAGAGGCGCTGGACTTTACCAACCTCTACTTCTATTGCGTGACCTATCACGCTGTGCGGACCTCTAATCTGCTGGCGCAGGAACGTAAACAGAGCTTTGACGGCTTTGCCCAGTCGCAGTATGCCAATGGCCACTACTTTGATAAGTACGTTGAACGTGTATGGCAGCCGCGCACCGCGCGCGTAGCCAAAATCTTTGCTGATGCCGGGATTGCATTACCCACTCAGGCGGACTGGCAGGCGCTGCGTGAGTCGGTGATGCAGCATGGTCTGTATAACCAAAACCTGCAGGCGATCCCGCCGACCGGTTCGATCTCCTACATCAACCATGCGACATCCAGCATTCACCCGATTGTGTCGCGTATTGAGATCCGTAAAGAGGGCAAAACCGGTCGCGTTTACTATCCGGCGCCGTTTATGACTAACGACAATCTGGAGCTGTATCAGGATGCTTACCAGATTGGCCCAGAAGCGATTATTGATACCTACGCCGAAGCCACGCAGCACGTCGATCAAGGCTTGTCGCTGACGCTGTTCTTCCGCGATGACGTCACCACGCGTGATATCAACAAAGCGCAGATTTATGCGTGGAAAAAAGGCATCAAAACCCTCTATTACATTCGTCTGCGTCAAATGGCGCTGCAGGGGACTGAAGTACAAGGCTGCGTCTCCTGCTCACTGTGATGAAAACTATGCAACTTAAACAAATTCAAGCAATTAACTGGAACCGTATCCAGGACGATAAAGATCTCGAAGTATGGAACCGATTGACCAGCAACTTCTGGCTGCCGGAAAAAGTGCCGCTCTCCAACGATCTGCCCGCGTGGCAGTCACTGGATGCGCAGCAGCAGCAGCTCACCATCCGCGTGTTTACCGGTTTGACGCTGCTCGACACCATCCAGAACGTGATCGGTGCGCCGGGTCTGATGGAAGACGCCATCACGCCTCATGAAGAGGCGGTGCTGTCGAATATCAGCTTTATGGAAGCGGTACATGCGCGTTCGTATAGTTCGATTTTCTCTACGCTGTGTAATACGGCTGATGTCGATGCCGCCTATCGCTGGAGTGAAGAGAACGAAGCGTTACAGAACAAGGCGAAGATTGTGCTGGAACACTATCGCGCCGAAGATCCGCTGAAGAAGAAAATCGCCAGCGTGTTTCTGGAATCCTTCCTGTTTTACTCGGGTTTCTGGCTGCCGATGTACTGGTCGAGCCGCGGTAAATTAACCAACACCGCAGACCTGATTCGCCTGATCATCCGTGACGAAGCGGTACACGGTTACTACATTGGCTACAAGTATCAGAAAGCGCTGGAAAAAGTGGATGATGCGCGCCGTGAAGAGTTACAGCAGTTCGCCATCGATTTGCTGCTGGCGTTGTATGAGAACGAAGTGGTGTATACCGAAGCGCTGTACGATGATGTCGGCTGGACGGAGGAGGTGAAAACCTTCCTGCACTACAATGCCAACAAGGCATTGATGAACCTGGGTTATGAGGCGCTGTTCCCGGCGGAACTCACCACGGTAAATCCGGCCATTCTCTCAGCCTTGTCACCGAATGCTGATGAGAACCACGATTTCTTCTCCGGGTCAGGCTCTTCCTATGTGATGGGGAAAGCGGTTGAAACCGAAGATGAGGACTGGAATTTTTAAGTTACATTTCTGCTTTCGGGCACTTTTCCCGTCGCATTATTTGACTCAGGGGAGGCCTTCAGGCCGCCCCTCCACAGAGCTTACGATATATCCACCCAAAAAAGCCAATATTCGCACGCTATTTCCTTTCTTTTTCCTTCATTATTTTGTCACTTTAGCGCCATCTATTTGTCCATTATATCGCCCACTTAACCCCAATTTATTCGCATTTCAGCCAGCAATTGACATCAAACCGGGTAAATTTCACAAAAAAATCGAAAAAAATTGATTCGCGCTCATCCCTTGTGAGCACTGGAATTATCGCCCCTTCACGAAGCTCTCAACGCGTCAATATTCCCATTTAGGGTTGTCAGATATTCTCACTATGCTAGGTTATAGGGCGCTTAAATTTAATCGAGACCACAACAAGAAATAGTGAAACATTTAACCGGGAAATTAATGACGGCATGGCAATTAAACTTGAAGTAAAGAATTTATATAAGGTATTTGGGGATAACCCCGAAAAGGCATTTAAGCTGATTGATAAAGGTGAAAGCAAAGAGACTATTCTGGCGAAAACCGGTCTTTCACTCGGCGTCAAAAATGCCAGTCTGGCCATTGAAGAAGGCGAGATCTTCGTCATCATGGGGCTCTCCGGTTCGGGGAAATCCACCATGGTTCGCCTTCTCAATCGTCTGATAGAGCCCACTCGTGGCCAGGTTATCATTGACGGTGTCGATATTGCCAAAATATCGGACGCTGAACTGCGTGAAGTACGCAGAAATAAGATCAGCATGGTATTCCAGTCCTTCGCATTAATGCCGCATATGACAGTACTGAATAATGCAGCCTTCGGCATGGAATTAGCGGGCGTGCCGGTACAGGAACGTCAGGATAAAGCGCTGGAAGCATTGCGTCAGGTAGGATTAGAAAATTATGCGCACTCCTATCCCGATGAACTCTCCGGTGGTATGCGTCAGCGTGTGGGATTAGCCCGCGCGCTGGCCATTAATCCGGATATTTTATTGATGGATGAAGCCTTCTCAGCACTCGATCCACTGATTCGTACTGAAATGCAGGATGAATTGGTAAAATTACAGGCAAAACACCAACGTACCATCGTCTTTATTTCCCATGACCTCGATGAAGCTATGCGAATTGGCGACCGTATTGCCATTATGCAAGGCGGTGAAGTGGTGCAGGTCGGCACACCCGATGAAATCCTCAATAATCCTGCTAACGATTACGTGCGTACCTTCTTCCGTGGTGTGGATATCAGCCACGTGTTTAGCGCCAAAGATATTGCTCGCCGCAGTGCTGGCGCGCTAATCCGTAAAGCTGCCGGTTTTGGCCCTCGTTCGGCGATCAAACTGCTGCAGGATGAAGATCGTGAATTTGGCTATGTGCTGGAAAAACAGAAATTTGTTGGCGTGGTGTCCACTGATTCGTTGAAAGCGGCACTGGCAGCGGGCGAAGGTCTGGATAATGCGTTACTCGAAACACCGTTAGCGGTTCCTGCTGATACCTCACTGAACGATCTGCTGTCCCATGTGGCACAAGCGCCCTGCGCCGTACCCGTGGTCGGTGAAGACAATCAGTATGTCGGTATCATTTCCAAAAGCATGCTATTGCGCGCTTTAGATCGTGAAGGAGCCCAGTCATGAGTGAACAAACAGCCAATCCGTGGGATAGCGCCAGCCAGACCACACCGCAAGCCACCACAACAGATTCCAGCGCAGCCGCCAGCAGCAGCGATCCCTGGTCGAGCAGCGGCAGTGCCGCTCCAGCAGACTCCGGTTCAAGCGCAGGTTCCGCTGACGCCTGGGGCAATGCCTCCAGTACCGGCTCAGATGCAGCCAGCAGTGGCGGTCACGACGCTGCCACCTCTGCTGCTGGTAACAGTGACTGGCTCAGCAGTGCACCTGCGCCAAAACCAGAGCATTTCAATATTATGGATCCCTTCCATAACACCATGATTCCGCTGGACCGTTGGGTGACGGAAGGCATCGATTGGGTGGTAAACCATTTCCGCCCGGTATTCCAGGGCATTCGTGTGCCGGTGGATTACATCCTCAGCGCATTCCAGAACTTATTGATGGGTCTGCCCGCACCGGTTGCCATTGTGCTGTTTGCCCTGATCGCCTGGCAAATCGCTACGCCAGCAATGGGTATCGCTACGCTGATTTCACTGGTGCTGATCGGCATGATTGGTGCCTGGTCGCAGGCGATGGTCACGCTGGCATTGGTCCTCACCGCCCTGCTGTTCTGCATCATCATCGGGCTGCCGCTGGGGATTTGGCTGGCACGCAGTGAGCGCGCCGCGCGTATTGTGCGCCCGTTGCTGGATGCCATGCAGACTACGCCAGCCTTCGTTTATCTGGTACCGATTGTGATGCTGTTCGGTATCGGTAACGTGCCGGGTGTGGTGGTGACCATTATCTTTGCCCTGCCGCCCATTGTGCGCCTGACCATTCTGGGCATTAAGCAGGTCCCTGCCGATCTGATTGAGGCGAGTGAATCCTTTGGTGCCAGCCCACGTCAGATGCTGTTCAAAGTGCAGTTGCCGCTGGCGATGCCGACCATCATGGCCGGTGTAAACCAGACGCTGATGCTGGCGCTGTCGATGGTGGTGATTGCCTCAATGATCGCGGTTGGCGGTCTTGGCCAGATGGTTCTGCGCGGTATTGGCCGTCTCGACATGGGCCTCGCCAGCGTAGGCGGTGTGGGTATCGTGATCCTCGCCATCATACTCGACCGCCTGACGCAGTCGGTCGGTCAAGACAGCCGCAGCCGTGGCAGCCGTCACTGGTACAACACTGGCCCGATTGGCTTGCTGCTGTGCCCCTTCAGTAAAAAAGCCTGATTTTTTTGGACGGCCCGTTGAGGCCGTCCGTCTCCGACGCCACACGTAAAATAAGGAATGACTATGCGCAAGACAGCTCTATTCGCCGCCGTCCTGACGACGTTTGCCGCGACGCACGTGTCCGCCGCCGACCTTCCGGGTAAAGGCATTACCGTTAAACCCGCCCAGAGCACCATTTCCGAAGAGACCTTCCAGACGCTGCTGGTGAGCCGCGCCCTGGAAAAACTGGGTTATACCGTCGATAAGCCGAGTGAAGTGGATTACAACGTGGCGTACACCACCATCGCCGCGGGTGACGCCACCTTTATGGCGACTAACTGGAAACCGCTGCACGATGATATGTACGCCGCAGCGGGTGGCGATCAGAAGTTTTACCGCGAGGGCACCTATGTTACCGGTGCGGCCCAAGGCTATCTGATCGATAAAAAAACGGCTGACCAATATCACATCACCAACATCGAACAGCTGAAAGATCCTAAAATCGCCAAGCTGTTTGATACCAACGGTGACGGTAAAGCCGATCTCACCGGCTGTACGCCGGGCTGGGGCTGCGAGGCGGTCATTAACCACCAGATTGATGCCTATAAGCTGAGTAACACCGTTGAGCACAATCAGGGTAACTACTCGGCGATGATCGCCGACACCATCACGCGCTTCAAACAGGGTAAACCGATTCTGTATTACACCTGGACCCCGTATTGGGTGAGCGACGTGCTGAAACCGGGCAAAGATGTGGTATGGCTGCAGGTGCCATTCTCCTCAATGCCAGGCGCGCAGAGCAAAGTGGATACCAAATTGCCTAACGGCATGAACTATGGTTTCCCGGTGAACACCATGCATATCGTGGCGAACAAGGCCTGGGCGGAGAAGAATCCGGCTGCAGCCAAGCTGTTTGCTGAGATGAAGCTGCCACTGGCTGATATCAATGCCGAGAATGCCGCGATGCATGCAGGTCATGCTTCTGAAGCCGATATCAACAGTCATGTTGATGGCTGGATCAAAGGCCATCAGGCCCAGTTTGATAAGTGGATTCAAGACGCGCAGGCTGCTGCGAAGTAATGTCGTGGGCGGCCTGAAGGCCGCCCCTGAAGCTTTAACCGCCTTGCCCCAGCCAGATGTGCGCTATAGCGCACTGGTACGTCCTGTTAATTAACACACCATTGTAATAATTTTTTGGGTTACTATTACCCATATATGATTATTGACACCTTTCTGCCGCAATGAACGCCGTCAAACTGCAA
This sequence comes from Type-D symbiont of Plautia stali, assembly GCF_001485335.1. Lineage (NCBI taxonomy): Bacteria > Pseudomonadati > Pseudomonadota > Gammaproteobacteria > Enterobacterales > Enterobacteriaceae > Type-D symbiont of Plautia stali. The sequence goes on from NZ_BBOC01000001.1 coordinate 152,040, forward strand.
CGCCATTACGCGTTAGCTGCATTGATGTCTGCTGTTCGCGCTTTTCTGCTTGCTGACCCTCTTACCGGTCTCATCGGTAACACTGTGCAATCTCCTCGCATGGTGAAATTACGTCAGATCACTCACAAAAATCGTCATTTTCACTGGCACCATTTTTTCGGGCCGGACGTCAAGCAATCACATATTAACCATTTGATTTATAATCATAACATTTTTCATAAAAGTGTTTAGAAAGCGTAAAGACACGTCCAAAATAGTGAGTGATACTATTCATTGATGATTGAGTTTGTTATGGTTAGCAGCACAGTTATTCACCACAGTTATTTTTTCTCGCGAAATTATTTATTCACAAAAAGGTTTCGCGAGGCGAATTGATGACAATGTGACCATGCAAAGTGGCGAGTTGTCAGGGCGAAGTGCCCAGGGTTACGGAATGACCTGGACGCCAGATGTTGACAATGTGATCGTGCGAACAATCACTGGCGGAAAATATGACTACGCTTAATCTGTCACCATCCTTACTATACCAGTTGCAACTAAGAGGTTTTTTTTAAAATGGAAAGTTCGTTTTCCCCCATTGAACAGATGCTAAACATCCGTGCTAACCGCCATAAAGATTTTCCGTTGCAGGAAATCATCCTGACTCGCCTGTGCATGCATATGCAGGGCAAACTGTTGGATAACCGCAACAAGATGTTGAAGGCGCAGGGAATTAACGAGACCTTATTCATGGCGCTGATCACCCTGGATGCGCAGGAAAATCAGAGCATTCAGCCGTCAGAACTGAGCTCCGCGCTGGGTTCTTCACGTACCAATGCCACCCGCATTGCCGATGAACTGGAAAAGCGTGGCTGGATTGAGCGTCGTGAGAGTGAAAATGACCGCCGCTGCCTGCATTTGCATCTGACCGAGAAAGGTAATGATTTCTTACGTCAGCTGCTGCCACCACAGCATCAAAGTTTGCAGTATCTGTGGTCCTCGCTCTCTACCTCTGAGCAGGATCAGCTGGAGTCGATTACGCGTAAGCTGCTTAACCGCCTTGATAAGATGGACGAAGATCAGGTTATCGCTTCCCTGTCGCGCTAATAGCAAGAAGTGCGACACAATCACCTTCCGAAATCGCTATTTTAATCCCCTTTTATCCGGCCAGCGTCTAAAACGCTGGCTTTTTCGACTCGGAGATCCGTGTTGATGGATCGACACATCCCGACCAAATGGAAAACGTGGAGAACAACATGAGTGCGACAGCGGAAGCTCAAAGCCCGCAACAGCCAGCGAATAAAAAGAAGAAGCGCAAAGGTGTGCTGATCCTGCTGGCTATCGTGTTTGTACTGATTGGCGTGGCGTATCTGGCTTACTGGTATCTGGTGTTGCGCCATTTCCAGGAAACCGATGATGCCTACGTTGCGGGAAACCAGGTGCAGGTGATGGCACAGGTTTCCGGTAGCGTGAATAAAGTCTGGTTTGATAACACCGATCGCGTGAAAAAAGGCGATGTGCTGGTCTCGCTGGATAAAACCGATGCGGAACAGGCTTTTGAAAAAGCGCAGACCGCGCTGGCCACCAGCGTACGTCAGACTCATCAGTTGATGATTAATGGTAAGCAGTATCAGGCCACCATTAAACTGCAGCAGACGGCGTTGGACCAGGCTGAAGCCGACCTGCAACGCCGCATACCGCTGGGTGCCTCGAATCTGATTGGCCGGGAAGAGTTGCAACACGCACGTGATGCCGTTGCGACCGCAAAAGCGCAACTGGATGTCGCCGTTCAGCAATACAATGCGAACCAGGCGATGATCCTGAATACCGATTTGGCTAATCAGCCGGCGGTGAAGCAAGCCGCGGCCGAACTGCGTGATACCTGGCTGGCGCTGCAGCGTACCGACATTCGCAGCCCGATTGATGGCTTCATTTCACGTCGTAGCGTACAGGTAGGTTCTCAGATCTCCACCAGCACGCCTCTGCTGGCGGTGGTGCCTGCCACCAATTTGTGGATTGATGCCAACTTCAAAGAAACGCAACTGTCTGGTGTGCGTATTGGCCAACCGGCTACGGTGGTCAGCGATATCTACGGCGATGATGTGGAGTATCACGGTAAAGTCGTGGGTCTGGATATGGGTACCGGTAGCGCCTTCTCACTGCTGCCCGCACAGAACGCCACGGGTAACTGGATCAAAGTGGTTCAGCGCTTGCCGGTGCGTATTGAGCTGGACCCACAGCAAGTGGCCGAGCATCCGCTGCGTATTGGCCTCTCTACCCTGGTGAAAGTGGATACCCAGAATAAAGACGGTGCCACATTAGCCAGCAGCGTGCGTTCGCAAGCCGCTTATGAAAGTAATGCACTGGCAATCGACCTTGCGCCGGTTAATCAGCTGATTACTGACATCGTTCGTGCCAACGCCGACTAATTTCGCGGGAGGCTGTGATGGCACAAAAACCGCTTGAGGGAGCGCCGCTGGTCCTGATGACCATTGCCTTATCACTGGCAACGTTCATGCAGGTGCTGGACTCCACCATCGCTAACGTGGCGATCCCGACGATCGCCGGTAACCTCGGTGCCTCGAACTCACAGGGCACGTGGGTGATTACCTCATTCGGGGTGGCAAACGCCATCTCGATCCCGATCACCGGTTGGTTGGCCAAACGGATTGGCGAGGTGAAGCTGTTTACCTGGTCTACCATTCTGTTTGTGCTGGCTTCGTGGGCGTGCGGCATGTCAGAGAGCCTGGAGATGCTGATCTTCTTCCGCGTCATCCAGGGTGTGGTGGCTGGTCCGTTGATTCCGCTGTCGCAAAGTTTGCTGCTGAATAACTATCCCCCCGCGAAGCGCAGTGTGGCGCTTTCGTTGTGGGCGATGACGGTGATCGTGGCACCGATCTGCGGTCCGATTCTGGGCGGCTGGATCAGTGATAACTACCACTGGGGCTGGATCTTCTTTATCAACGTGCCGATCGGTGTGGTGGTGGTGTTACTGACACTGCAAACCCTGCGCGGCCGTGAAACCAAAACGGAAATTCGCCCGATCGATATGGTCGGTCTGGTGCTGCTGGTGGTGGGGATTGGCTCACTGCAGGTGATGCTGGACCGCGGTAAAGAACTGGATTGGTTTAGCTCGACAGAGATTATTGTTTTGGCGGTGGTCGCCGTGGTGGCGCTGTTGGTGCTGCTGGTGTGGGAGCTTACCGATGACCATCCAATAGTTGATTTGTCGCTGTTTAAAAAGCGCAACTTTACCATTGGGTGTTTGTCGATCAGTCTGGCTTATATGCTCTACTTCGGCTCGATCGTGCTTCTGCCGCAGCTGTTGCAGGAGGTATACGGCTACACCGCCACCTGGGCAGGTTTGGCATCGGCTCCGGTCGGGATTATCCCTGTCATCCTGTCGCCGATTATTGGCCGTTTCGCCCACAAGCTGGATATGCGGCGTTTGGTGACCTTCAGCTTTATCATGTACGCCGTCTGTTTCTACTGGCGTGCTTACACCTTTGAGCCGGGGATGGATTTTGGTGCGTCGGCATGGCCGCAGTTTATTCAGGGCTTTGCCGTGGCCTGCTTCTTTATGCCATTGACCACCATTACGCTGTCGGGATTACCGCCAGAGCGCATGGCGGCAGCATCAAGCTTGTCGAACTTTGTGCGTACGCTGGCCGGTTCTATCGGGACCTCGATCACCACCACCATGTGGACTGACCGTGAATCGATGCACCACAGCTATCTGTCGGAATCGGTGAATCCGTTCAACCCCAATTCGCAGCAGATGTATGACCAACTGCAAAGTATGGGTATGACGCAACAGCAGGCTTCAGCTTATATCGCGCAGCAAATTACCAATCAGGGTCTGATTATCTCAGCGAATGAGATCTTCTGGGCTTCGGCAGGGGTGTTTTTGATCTTGCTGGTGCTGGTGTGGTTTGCGCGTCCGCCATTCGGTGCGGGCGGTGGCGGCGGTGGCGCGCACTAAGTTTGCAAATAAAAACGGGCCTGAGCGGCCCGTTTTCTTTTATGCGTTCTGACGCCACCACTCGGCAAGCAGAATACCGGTTGCGACCGATACGTTAAGGCTTTCAACGTTGCCTGTACCACCAATCGACAGGCTAATATCGCCTTGCTGGAAGGCGCTGTCGGACAGCCCTTCACGCTCCTGACCTAATACCAGAACCATCTTCGCTGGCAGTTCAGCTTTCGCCAGTGGCGTGCCTTCATGGCTGGAAGTGGTGACGATGGTGTAACCGGCTTTACGGAAGGCTTCGAGGCCACTGGCAAAACTTTCACCACTGATCGCCTGCACATGCTCAGCACCACCTTCTGCGGTGCGGACTGCCGCGCCCGACTCCAGCAGGGAGGCATCGTTCACCAGCAAACCTTTAACACCGAAGTGGGCGCAGCTGCGCATGATGCCGCCCAGGTTGTGCGGATTGCTGACATCTTCCAACGCCAGTACGCAATCTTTGGTATCGGCCTTTTTCAGCCACTCGGAGACTTCCATACCCATGCGCTTCTTAATAATGAAGCACACGCCACCATGGTGTTCAGTGCCTGAAGCCTTGGTCAGCTCGGCATCATCCACCACATGATAAGCTTTACGGTTGGCCGCTAACCAACGTAGGGTTTCACGGAAACGTGGCGTCACGCTCTGGATAAACCAGGCACGCACAATGCTTTCCGGACGGCTGGCAAACAGCGCCTGACAAGCATTCTCACCATAAACGCGCGTCTCTTCCTGACGCTGACGACGGATCTGCTCGGGATCAATCACCGGCTTGTTGCTTGCCGCGTCATCAATCTGGCTGTCATCGGCCACTGGCGGGCGTGAAACGGTGCGCCACGGTGAATCACCAAAGCTGCGGTTGTCATCACGATCGTCGCGGCGACCAAAGCTGCGGCCACGTTCGCTGTTGCGCGCATCACGCTGAGCGGAACCCCGCCCCGCTGGCGCACCGCTACGGCCACCCTCTTCATTATTACGTGCGCTGCGAGGGCCAGAACGACGATTATCTTCCTGGCGCGCAGCAGGACGGCCGCCTTTGCCGGTACGGGGATTGGGCTTTTGCCCTGCATCCTCATCACGTACATACATCACTTTTACCTTGCCGCTTTTGCCTTTAAATTCGTCGTTCATCTGTTCCTCCAGCATTGAGAGCGCGAAGATTACCTGATGTGTCGGTGCTTAGCTATCAACTATTGAACCTATTGGGCAATCCAGATTGAGCATAGCACTCAACCTTTTCATAATGTCCGACAATCATGATATTTACAGGTCCGGTTAGAGGTGACGATGAATACTGTATGTGCCTCCTGTCAGGCAACGAATCGCGTTCCCGAGGAGCGTATTACCGATGGCGCGAAATGTGGTCGCTGCGGTGAGCAATTGTTTAATGGTGAAGTCGCGAATGCCACCGCCGCCACGCTGGATAAATATTTGCAGGACGACCTGCCGGTGGTCATCGACTTCTGGGCGCCCTGGTGCGGCCCGTGCGTCAACTTCGCACCGGTGTTTAAAGATGTCGCCGACGAGCGGCGGGGCAAAGTACGTTTTGTGAAGGTGAACACCGAGGCTGAACCCACTCTCAGTGCGCGTTTCCGTATTCGCAGCATTCCTACCATCATGTTGTTTAAAAATGGCGAAATGGTCGACATGCTGAACGGTGCCATGCCTAAAGCGCCGTTCAACGAGTGGCTCGACGAGTCACTGTAACCCTTTTGAGACCAGCCCTGTGCTGGTCTTGCTTTGTGGCATCCATTACACTGTCGTTTTTCCTGCCTGCGATCCTATGTCTGAAAATGCCGTCCTGCGCTTACGTGCGCAACGTTTAGCGCGTGCTACACGCCCCTTTCTTGCCCGAGGCAACCGCGTATTGCGCTGCCAGCGCTGTCTTTTACCGAAAAAAAACTGCCTGTGTGCCACGCTGCAGCCGCAGCAAGCGCGCAGTCGTTTTTGTCTGGTGATGTTCGACACCGAACCGATGAAGCCGAGTAATACAGGGCGTCTGATTGCCGATGTGTTGCCTGATACGCTGGCATTTGGCTGGTCACGCACTGAACCGGATGAAGCTCTGCTGGCGATGATGAAAACCACCGATTATCAACCGCTGGTGGTGTTTCCAGGCTCTTATGCCGATGCCGAGCGTGAAGTGCTCACCACGCCACCGCTCACGGGCAAGCCGCCACTGTTTATCATGCTGGATGGCACCTGGACCGAAGCGCGCAAGATGTTCCGCAAAAGCCCGTGGCTGGATGCCTTCCCGGTGATGTCCTTGAATGTCTCCACCCCCTCACGCTATACGCTGCGTGAAGCCCGCGGCGAAGGGCAGCACTGCACCGCTGAAGTGGCTGCCGCGCTGCTGGAACAGGCTGGTGATATTCAGGCTGCACAAGCGCTACAACAACATTTCGAGCATTTCCGCCATGCGTATCTGGCGGGTAAACCGCACCATCCTGTGCACTATCAGCAATCACTATTGAATAGCGAAATCTAAAGCCTGCGATCCACGAGTCGGCAAGTAGACTAAAAAGCGTTTACAATCATGCCAGTCTTGATGTCAGGAGCGGATGATGAGCCAACGTGGTCTGGAAGCACTGTTACGACCTAAATCCATTGCGGTAATTGGCGCGTCGGTACAACCGGGACGCGCCGGCTACTTTATGATGCGTAACCTGCTGGCGGGTGGTTTTAGCGGCCCAGTACTGCCGGTAACACCGAAGTACAAAGCAGTCAGCGGCGTACTGGCCTGGCCGGATATTGCCAGTCTGCCGTTTGCGCCCGACCTCGCCATCATCTGTACCCATGCCAAACGAAATCTCGAGCTACTGCAGCAACTGGGTGAAAAAGGCTGCAAGGCCTGCATCATTCTCTCCGCTCCTGCCAGCCAGCTAGAAGAATTAAAAGCCTGCGCCAGTCAGTGGCAAATCCGACTGCTCGGCCCCAATAGCCTGGGATTACTGGCACCATGGCAGGGACTGAACGCCAGCTTTTCTCCCGTACCCATCGCTAAAGGGCGTATTGCGTTTATCTCCCAGTCGGCGGCGGTCTCCAACACCATTCTTGACTGGGCGCAACAGCGCAATCTGGGCTTTTCCTGGTTCATCGCCTTGGGCGACAGTCTGGATATCGACGTGGATGACCTGCTGGACTTCCTCGCGCGTGATGGCAAAACCAGCGCCATTTTGCTTTATCTCGAACATCTCAGCGATGCCCGCCGCTTTGTTTCAGCATCACGTAGCGCATCGCGTAATAAACCGATTTTGGTGATTAAAAGCGGACGCAGCCATCAGGCGCAGGCCATGATCGGTACGCGCAGCGGACTGGATGCCGCCTGGGATGCAGCGATTCAGCGTGCAGGTCTGCTGCGGGTGCAGGATACGCATGAACTGTTTACAGCGGTGGAATCGTTGAGCCATATGCGCCCGCTGAAGGGCGACCGTTTGATGATCGTCAGTAATGGCGCAGCGCCTGCAGCACTGGCACTGGATGAGCTGTATGCGCGTAATGGCAAGCTGGCCACGCTAAGCGAAGACACTTTGCAGGGGCTCGCGGGATTACTGCCGGAAGGGGTTGGACGGGGCAATCCGCTGGATTTGAAGGACGATGCCACACCGGCACGCTATGTCGCCTGCATCGAGCAACTGCTGGATAGCCATGAACTGGATGCACTGATGATTATTCATGCCCCGAGCGCCGTCTCCCCGTCGAGTGAAACGGCTAATCAGATTATTGCCGCGGTGGCGAAACATCCCCGTGGTAAGCAGGTGACGCTTCTCACCAACTGGTGCGGCGAATATTCATCTCAGGCGGCTCGTCGTGCCTTTACTGAAGCAGGCATTCCAACCTGGCGTACGCCTGAAGGCACGGTTACTGCGTTTATGCATCAGGTTGAGTATCGACGTAACCAGAAACAGCTGCGCGAAACCCCGGCTTTACCTGTCGGCTTGACGCAAAACAGCGCGCAGGCGCATCAGCTGATTCAACAAGCGCTGGACCAGGGAATCACCACACTGGATACCCACGAAGTCCAGCCCGTGCTGCAAGCCTACGGTTTGTCGACGCTGCCAACGTGGATTGCGAGCGATAGCCAGGAAGCCGCCAGCATCGCCGACCAGATTGGCTATCCGGTGGCGCTTAAACTGCGCTCACCCGATATCCCGCATAAATCCGACGTTCAGGGGGTCATGCTGTATCTGCGAAGTACGGCTGAAGTCGAACAGGCGGCAGAGGCCATTTTTGATCGTGTGCGTCATACCCATCCCCATGCACGCATTGATGGGCTGCTGGTGCAGAGTATGGCGAACCGCGCGGGCGCGCAGGAACTTCGCGTGGTGGTGGAACAGGATCCGCTGTTTGGCCCCATTATTATGCTGGGTGAAGGTGGTGTGGAGTGGCAGCCAGATAAGCAGGCTGCCGTTGCCCTGCCGCCACTGAACATGACGCTGGCGCGTTATCTGGTGATTCAGGCGATGAAAAGTGGCAAAGTGCGCAGCCGCAGCGCGTTGCGCCCACTGGATATCGCGGGCCTTAGCCAGTTGTTGGTTCAGGTTTCCAACCTGGTGGTGGATTGCCCGGAAATCCAGCGGCTGGATATCCATCCCCTGCTCGCTTCCGCCGATGAGTTCACGTTACTTGATGTCACTCTCCAGTTAGCCCCCTTCAACGGCGATAACGAGACCAGACTGGCTATCCGCCCTTATCCGCATCACCTGGAAGAGCAGGTCGAACTGAAAGATGGCCAACACTGTCTGTTCCGGCCGATTTTACCTGAAGATGAACCGCAGCTGCGCGCCTTTATCGCCCAGGTGACCAAGGAAGACCTCTATTATCGTTATTTCAGTGAGATCAACGAGTTCACCCATGAAGACCTCGCGAATATGACGCAGATCGATTACGACCGTGAAATGGCGATTGTTGCCGTACGGCAACATAACGGCAGCGAAGAGATTATTGGGGTGACGCGTGCTATCTCTGATGCCGATAACATTGATGCCGAGTTCTCTGTATTGGTGCGTTCCGACCTGAAAGGACTTGGGATGGGCAGACGTTTGCTGGAAAAGATGATCCGCTACACGCGCGATCATGGCCTGCAACAATTGAACGGTATCACCATGCCACACAACACCGGCATGATTACGCTGGCACGAAAACTCAATTTTCGTGTGAATATTCAATTGGATGATGGGATTGTCAGCCTGAATTTGCCGCTCGGCGAATCCCAGGGCTGACCTGTACAGAAAGGTAAAAATCCTCCTTATCGTGCCGGTTGATGTTATTATTTAACGTTAGGATCATGATTTGATGGCAAAAGGCCATGCAATGAACAGAGAAGAAGTGCACTGTGATGTTGTCTAAATTCAAACGCAATAAACACCAACAACACCTCGCACAGCTGCCTAAACTGTCACAATCCGTGTCAGATATAACCACGCTTTACTCGCCTGCCGAGTTCCGTGAGACCCTGCTGACGAAAATTGCCACGGCAGAGAAGCGCATTTGCATTACTGCGCTGTATCTGGAAAACGATGACGGCGGTCGGGGGGTGATGCAGGCACTTTATGCTGCGCGCCAGGCACGTCCAGAGCTGGATATCAGCATTCTGGTGGACTGGCATCGTGCGCAGCGAGGCCGAATTGGTGCCGCGCGTGGGCTGACGAATGCCGACTGGTATTGCGAAATGGCCGCTCAGCATCCAGATATCGCGATTCCGGTGTATGGCATCCCGGTGAATACCCGTGAGGCACTCGGCGTACTGCATCTGAAAGGCTTTATCATTGATGATACGCTGCTGTATAGCGGTGCCAGTCTCAATGATGTTTATCTGCATCAACATGATCGATATCGCTATGACCGCTACCAGCTGATCCGCAATCCAAAGCTGGCCGATACGCTTTACGCCTGGATTTGCGAGAATCTTAAGCAGTCTGATGCGGTTAACCGCCTCGATCAAACTGAACGCCCATCTAGCCCTGAAATCAAAAATGAAACCCGTCAGTTCCGTCAGGATCTGCGCAGTTTTAACTATCAGTTTGCCGGGGATGCCGATAACGAGTCATTGGCTGTTACACCATTGGTTGGGTTGGGTAAACGCAGCTTACTCAACAAAACCATCTTCCACCTGATGCCCTGCGCAGAACGTAAACTGACGCTCTGTACTCCCTACTTCAACCTGCCAGCCATTCTGGTGCGTAACCTGATCCATTTACTGCGTCAGGGTAAAGAAGTTGAGATCATCATCGGTGATAAAGCCGCCAATGACTTTTACATCCCACCTGAGCAGCCGTTTAAAATCATCGGCGCCCTGCCCTATTTGTATGAGATCAACCTGCGACGTTTCCTGAGCCGCTTGCAGTATTATGTGAATAACGGGCAGCTTACGGTGCGCTTGTGGAAAGATGGCGAGAACAGCTATCACCTCAAGGGGATCTGGGTCGATGATCAGTGGATGATGATCACCGGCAATAACCTCAATCCTCGCGCATGGCGACTGGATTTGGAAAACGCGGTGCTGATTCACGATCCCAAAAATGAGTTGGCTGAGCAACGCGAGAAAGAGCTGGCACTGATTCGCCAGCACACCAGCGTGGTTAAGCATTTCCGCGAGCTGGAGAGCATTTCTGATTACCCTGCGAAAGTCCGCAAGCTGATCCGCCGTTTGCGCCGTATCCGTATTGACCGCTTAATCAGCCGCTTGTTGTAACCGATGCGTGCGCTCATCCTCTGCGTGGTTTTAAGCTGTAGTGGATGTGCGCATGTGGCGCAGGATAACTGGACTGGCAGAGATAAAGTGGAGCACTTCTTCTCTTCTGCTGCTTTGGCCGCTGCGGGGAGCGAAATTTCCCAACATCAGCATCAAGGACGGGGACAGAATCTGCGGTTTGGCTTTCTGTTCTCACTCAGTTTTGGTGTGGGAAAAGAGTGGTATGACAGCCGCTCAGCAGGGAGCGGCTGGAGTTGGAAGGATCTCAGCTATGATGTGGCAGGTGCAGCGACAGGCATTGCACTGTGGAATCTGAGCCAGTAATCATCACAGCGAAATGCCCTTGCCTTTACGATGCAGCATAAGCGAAACCAGGAACGCCAACGCGCCCATCGCCGAGACATACCAGAAGAAGCTGGTTTCAATTCCCTCTTTCTTTAGCAGTAACGCCACGTATTCTGCCGAACCTCCAAAGATCGCATTCGCCACTGCATAAGACAGACCCACACCGAGCGCACGGACTTCTGGTGGGAACATTTCCGCTTTAAGGATACCGCTGATGGCGGTGTAAAAGCTGGTGATGATCAGCGCCAGCATGATTAATGCAAACGCGGCGAAACTGCTTTGAACATTCTGCAGCAGCATCAGGATTGGTACAGTACAAATCGCCGCACCCGCGCCAAAGATCATCATTGAAGATCGACGACCAATCTTGTCAGAAAGCGCGCCCACGATCGGCTGAATCAACATGAAGACCAATAACGCGCCGGTCATCAGTCCACTCGCGCTACGGGCATCCATACCCGCGGTATTAACCAGATACTTTTGCATGTAAGTGGTGAAGGTATAGAAGCTGAGCGAACCTCCGGCAGTAAACCCGAGCACCATCAGGAAGGCACGAGAGTGGTTGCGCAGCAGGCCAAAGATACTACCCGCATCACGGTGTTCGCGGTTTTTCTTCTCGGAAGTTTCATTCAGTGAGCGACGCAACCAGAGCGCGACAACAGCCAATACCGCCCCGAGGAAGAACGGAATGCGCCAACCCCAGCTGCGTAGCTCTTCATCACTCAATATCTGCTGTAGAACCACGACAGTCAGTACTGCCAACAGTTGGCCACCAATCAGCGTGACGTATTGAAAGGATGCGTAAAAGCCTTTACGGCCTTCCAGCGCCACTTCGCTCATGTAGGTAGCGCTGGTGCCGTACTCGCCTCCCACCGATAACCCTTGAAACATACGCGCCAGCAATAAGATCACCGGTGCCGCCACACCAATTTCGCCATAGCCCGGTAGACAGGCGATCACTAACGATCCCAGACACATCATGCAGACGGAGATCAGCATGGAATTTTTACGCCCATGTCGGTCTGCAATGTAACCAAATAGCCAGCCACCAATCGGGCGCATCAAGAAACCCGCAGCAAATACGCCGGCTGTTTGCAGTAATTGCGTGGTGGTGTCGCCTGTTGGAAAAAATACATGAGCAAAATAGAGAGAAAAAAATGAGTAAACGTAGAAGTCGAACCATTCGACCAGGTTGCCTGAAGATGCGCCAACAATCGCCCAGATGCGTTGTTTGTTACTTACCACCGATGCTGTCGGCGCCATTTTTTGTTGTAGTGAATCAGTCATGTCTTACCTCTTTCCTTGCGATAAATTAATGCCAAAGGATTGATTAAAGCATTTGTGAGTCGGTTTCGGGAAATATAGCGGGGTGGATGTGACAAATTGTGATGCTGAAAGGGGTTTTAGGGTGAGTTTTTCACTGATTTTCATGCAAATTCATTGTCCTGCAGACGTGCATTCAGTGATCTAAAGACGTACATTCAGTGTTCTACAGACGTAAAAAAGCCCTGAACTTTCGTTCAGGGCTTCTTCACTTG